>NZ_JAESPG010000021.1:0-130576 GCF_016756915.1 Pseudomonas sp. HB05 | reverse complement strand
CCGCTTTCGACCGAGAGGATCGAATCGCCAATAGAGCCAAACAACACCGCCCTATCAACTCCTTCAACGCTTCGATGAACTGAAGCGCCTGACCTATCGAAACCTACTTAACTCATTGAAACTCAAGGAGTTTTCCGTTTCGACTGCGCCGGAAGTGGGGCGAATTATAGACACCTGGAATCTGCCGTCAACCGTTATTTTCAGCTTTACTCAGATTTCAGCGTGATACGTGCGAAAGCTTTCTTGCCGGCCTGGCATACATGAGTGGACCCCAGCTCATATATATAGGTGCGATCTACAACCTCGCCATCTATACGCACGCCACCCGAACCCAACAGATCTCGCGCCACTGCCGCATTCTTGACCAAGCCTGCTTTATTAAGAACCGCCGCAATCGGCATATTCTCAACAGCAGTCAGCTCGATCTCTGGCAGATCATCCGGCAGCTCACCGTCCTTCATACGATTACCCGCCGCACGATGAGCACTGGCCGCAGCCTCCTCACCATGGAAACGAGCAACGATCTCCTCAGCCAACTTGATCTTGATGTCCCGTGGATTGGCGCCCGCCTCTACGTCGGCACGGAACGCATTGATCTCATCCATGGACCGGAAGCTCAACAGCTCAAAGTAACGCCACATCAGCACATCGGGAATGGAAACCAGTTTGCTGTACATGACGCCCGGCGCTTCCTGGATACCTACGTAGTTGCCCAGCGATTTGGACATCTTCTTCACGCCATCCAGACCTTCAAGCAATGGCATGGTCAGAATGCACTGCGCCTCCTGACCATAACCACGCTGCAGCTCACGCCCCATCAACAGGTTGAACTTCTGGTCGGTACCACCGAGCTCTACGTCGGCACGCAACGCAACCGAGTCATAGCCCTGCACCAGCGGATAGAGGAACTCATGAATGGCGATGGGCTGATTGGTCGTATAACGCTTGTCGAAATCATCGCGTTCGAGCATGCGAGCCACAGTGTACTGAGACGTCAGGCGAATGAAATCCGCTGGCCCCATCTGATCCATCCAAGTGGAGTTGAACGCCACTTCGGTCTTGGCCGGATCAAGAATCTTGAAAACCTGAGTCTTGTAGGTCTCGGCGTTATCGAGAACCTGCTCGCGGGTCAGGGGTGGGCGCGTAGCACTCTTCCCGCTCGGATCACCGATCATGCCGGTGAAGTCCCCGATAAGGAAGATGACCTGATGCCCCAGATCCTGGAACTGGCGCAGCTTATTAATAAGCACGGTATGACCCAGGTGCAGATCGGGCGCCGTCGGATCGAAGCCAGCCTTGATACGCAGCGGCTGCCCGCGCTTGAGCTTTTCGATCAGCTCGGACTCGACCAACAGTTCTTCCGCACCACGTTTGATCAGCGCTAGCTGCTCTTCAACCGACTTCATAACAGACCCGTAAGGCTCAGATTCAAAGGGCCCCAACCATACAAGATCGCGCACCAAATACAAGGTTTGCCCGGCGCACGGACGCCGATCCACAGAACAGAGCGTTCGCGGGCTTGCTTCGCAGGGGTTTTGGTTATATTTTATACAGTTATTTCATCTTCATCATGTCATTCATCTTTTCCAATTCATTTTTTCAAAAGTCAAAATTACCTATGACCACAGAACCGTCTAAAGCGCCGCCGCTTTACCCGAAGACCCACCTGCTTGCCGCCAGTGGCATCGCAGCCCTCCTAAGCCTGGCGCTGCTGGTGTTTCCCTCCAGCGATGTTGAAGCCAAAAAGACGACTCTGAGTCTTGAACTGGAAAGTCCTGCTGAACAACTGACACAAGAACAAGACGCCGCCGAAGCCGTTCAAGCCACAAACGAGCCGGCCGCCTCTCCATTCGCGCAGATTGAAAATAGCCCGGAAGACGCTGCCACGGCCGCCGCCCAGGCAGAAGCGCCCGCAGCAGCAGAAGAAAAGAAAGGGCCTGACCATCGTGAAGTGATTGTCGCCAAAGGCGACACACTTTCCACTCTCTTCGAAAAGGTTGGCCTGCCCTCCACCTCGGTCCATGAGATCCTGGCCAGCGACAAGCAAGCCAAGCAATTCACTCAACTGCAACGTGGTCAGAAACTGGAGTTCGAACTCAACCCAGAAGGCCAGCTGACCAACCTGCACACCAAGCTGAGCGACCTGGAAAGCATCACCCTGACCAAGAATGACAAGGGTTATGTGTTCAACCGCGTCACGGCAAAGCCCACCGTCCGATCAGCCTACGTCCATGGCGTCATAAACAGCTCATTGTCCCAGTCGGCAGCGCGCGCGGGGCTCTCCCATAGCCTGACCATGGACATGGCCAGCGTATTTGGCTACGACATCGACTTCGCCCAGGATATTCGCCAGGGCGACGAATTCGACGTCATCTACGAACAGAAAGTGGTCAACGGGAAGAGCGTCGGTAACGGCCCGATTCTTTCCGCGCGTTTTACCAACCGCGGCAAGACCTACACTGCGGTGCGCTACACCAACAAGCAGGGCAACAGCAGCTACTACACCGCCGACGGCAACAGCATGCGCAAGGCATTCATCCGTACGCCGGTGGATTTCGCCCGCATCAGTTCGAAGTTCTCCGCCGGTCGCAAGCATCCGATCCTGAACAAGATTCGCGCCCACAAAGGTGTCGATTACGCCGCCCCCCGTGGCACACCGATCAAGGCGGCCGGCGACGGCAAGGTTTTGCTGGCCGGACGTCGCGGCGGTTATGGCAACACCGTGATCATCCAGCACGGCAATACCTACCGTACGCTGTATGGCCACATGCAAGGCTTCGCCAAGGGCGTGAAGACGGGAGGCACTGTCAAGCAAGGCCAGGTTATTGGATATATTGGTACCACCGGCCTGTCCACCGGCCCGCACTTGCATTATGAATTCCAAGTCAACGGCGTCCATGTCGATCCGCTCGGCCAGAAATTGCCGATGGCCGACCCGATCGCCAAGGCCGAGCGTGCGCGCTTCCTGGCCCAAAGCCAGCCCTTGATGGCTCGCATGGATCAAGAAAAAGCCACCATGCTGGCTTCGAGCAAGCGCTAAGCAATGGCGCTCTATATCGGTGTGATGTCCGGGACCAGCCTCGATGGCTTGGATATCGCACTGGTCGAATTGGCCCCGGCGATCAAATTGATCGCCACCCACTACATTCCCATGCCCGCCACTCTGCGCACCGAACTGCTCGAATTGTGCAGCAGCGGGCCCGATGAGATCGCCCGTTCCGCCATGGCTCAGCACAGCTGGGTAAAACTGGCCGCACAGGGCATCCATGCCCTACTCAACGAACAGAAACTCAAGCCTGAGGCCATCACGGCCATTGGCAGCCACGGCCAGACCATTCGCCACGAGCCGTCCCGTGGCTTTACCGTGCAAATCGGCAATCCGGCACTGTTGAGTGAGCTGACCGGCATCAGCGTCGTCAGTGACTTCCGCAGCCGCGACGTCGCCGCTGGCGGGCAAGGCGCCCCACTGGTTCCAGCGTTTCACGAAGCTCTGTTCGAAGAACGAGTCGGTCATCGTGCCGTACTGAATGTCGGCGGCTTCAGCAATCTCAGCCTGATAGAACCGGAAAAGCCGGTCGCCGGTTTCGATTGTGGCCCAGGCAATGTGCTGCTCGATGCATGGATACATCAACAACGAGGCGAACACTTTGATCGCAATGGCCAATGGGCTGCCAGCGGGAAAGTCGAACCAACCTTGCTCAAGACGTTGCTCAGCGACCCCTTTTTTGTCACCAAGGGGCCGAAAAGCACCGGGCGCGAAGTCTTCAACCTGCCCTGGCTCAACCAGCATTTGTCGCACCTGCCAGCCTTCGCTCCGGAGGACGTACAGGCAACATTGCTTGAGCTGACTGCCCTGACGATTATTGAATCACTGCAGCATGCCCAATCGAACACTCAAGAGTTGCTGGTATGCGGCGGTGGCGCGCACAACCAGACGCTCATGAAGCGTCTGGCTGACTTGCTGCCGAATGCCAAGGTCAGCAGCACGGCGGTATACGGCGTAGACCCAGACTGGGTTGAAGCCATGGCTTTCGCCTGGCTTGCACATTGTTGCCTTGAAGGCATTCCAGGCAATCGCCCAAGTGTCACGGGCGCCCGTGGCTTGCGCATACTCGGCGCCATCTATCCGGCCTGAAATCAAAAAAGGCGGACAATAAAAAACCGCAGGGCCGTACGGCGCTGCGGTTTTTTATTTATTGAAACGCTTAGATCGAGAACGAAGAACCGCACCCACAAGTAGTGGTCGCGTTAGGGTTCTTGATCACGAAACGCGACCCTTCCAGGCCCTCCTGGTAATCCACCTCGGCACCCGCCAGGTACTGGAAGCTCATCGGGTCAACCACCAGGCTGACGCCTTCGCGCTCAACGATGGTGTCGTCTTCGGCCACTTCTTCATCGAAAGTGAAGCCATACTGAAAACCGGAACAACCGCCGCCCGTTACGAATACGCGCAGCTTCAAACGATCATTGCCCTCTTCATCGACCAGGCTCTTCACCTTGTGCGCGGCACCGTGGGTGAATTGCAAAGCCATGGGGGTGAAGGTTTCGACGCTCATGCTGAATATCTCCCGGCGCTTACGCCGCCATAATGCGTGATGGCGGGCATTATCCGCTTCTCCTACAAAATTGGTCAACTATTTAGACGAGCAGCGGCGAGCTATAGGCTCCAGGCTTATAGCCGCCAACCTGACAATTGTAACTGCCCTTACGGCAACATCCCCGCATGGGACAATCCCAGGCGCTCATCCAGACCGAACAGGATGTTCAGGTTTTGCACCGCTTGGCCGGACGCGCCCTTGACCAGGTTATCGATGACCGACAACACCACGACCAAGTCCCCATCTTGCGGACGATGCACGGCGATCCGGCAAACGTTCGCACCGCGCACGCTACGGGTTTCCGGATGGCTGCCGGCCGGCATAACGTCGACGAACGGTTCGTTGGCGTAGCGTTTCTCGAACAGCGCCTGCAAATCGACGGAGCGATCGACCACCGTTGCGTAAAGAGTGGAATGGATTCCACGAATCATAGGCGTCAGGTGCGGCACAAACGTCAGGCCGACGTCCTTGCCCGCCGCCCGACGCAACCCTTGGCGGATTTCCGGCAAGTGGCGATGCCCTTTTACCGCATAGGCCTTCATGCTTTCCGACGTTTCGGAATACAGCGAGCCGACACTGGCGCCTCGACCGGCGCCACTGACCCCGGATTTGCAATCAGCGATCAGGCGCGAAGTGTCGGCAAGACCAGCCTCGAGCAACGGCAGGAAGCCCAACTGCGTAGCAGTCGGATAGCAACCCGGCACGGCGATCAATCGTGCCTGCCTGATTTTCTCGCGATTGACTTCCGGCAAGCCGTAGACCGCCTCATCCAGAAGCTCCGGTGCCCCGTGAGGCTGGCCGTACCACTTGGCCCATTCGTCCGCGTTCTGCAGGCGGAAGTCAGCCGACAGATCGATCACCTTGGTTCCGGCCGCCAGCAGCTCCCCCGCCAAGGCGTGAGCAACGCCATGAGGAGTGGCAAAGAACACCACATCGCAGGCGCCCAGGGTCTTGATGTCCGGAACGCTGAATGCCAGGCCGTCGTAATGGCCTCGCAGGTTCGGATACATGTCGGCGACGGCCAGGCCGGCCTCGGATCGGGAGGTGATGACCACCACCTCAGCTTGCGGATGCTGCGCCAACAGACGCAGCAGTTCGACACCGGTGTAACCCGTGCCGCCGACGATACCGACCTTGACCATAAACCTGCCCTCAACGAACCACTGGAAAGCCGTCGATAATAGGGGCCACAACGCGTGGCGACAACCGTCAAGGTGACGTGTGGCCGCTCTAACCTCTACTATCGGGCTACCGTGAATCTTGGAATAACTAAAAATGCTCTATCTGTGGCTCAAGGCACTTCACATCGTCAGCATGGTTTGTTGGTTCGCCGGTTTGTTCTACCTGCCGCGCCTGTTTGTCTATCACGCCCAAAGCGAAGACAACGTCAGCAAGGAGCGCTTCTGCGTGATGGAGCGCAAGTTGTATCGCGGCATCATGGGCCCGGCGATGATTGCCACGCTAGTGTTTGGCATTTGGTTGCTCAGCCTCAATGCCGGCGCCTACTTCACCCAGGGTGGCTGGATGCACGCCAAGTTGACCCTGGTCGTTCTGCTGATCGGTTATCACCACATGTGCGGCGCCCAAGTAAAACGCTTCGCCCGTGGCGAGAACACCCGCAGCCATGTCTTTTATCGCTGGTTCAACGAGGTGCCAGTTCTGATATTGCTGGCTATCGTAATTCTGGTCGTAGTCCGGCCGTTCTAAAGTCCAGTAGCACTATTCGATCGGGGGTACATCCCATGCCGTTGCCCGCTTTGCTTGAAGAACGTCTGCGGCTGCCTGTCGTTGCCGCGCCGATGTTCCTGATTTCCAATCCCCAGCTCGTGCTTGCCTGCTGTCGCAATGGCGTTGTCGGCAGTTTCCCGGCACTGAACCAACGCGAAAGCAGCGGTTTCAAGGCTTGGCTGGAAGAAATCGAAGCGGGCCTGGCAACAATGGATAAGCCAGCGCCCTATGCGGTCAATCTGATCGTTCATGCCAGCAACCCACGGCTCCAGGCTGACCTGGCGATCTGCATCGAGCATAAGGTACCTATCGTCATTACCAGCCTGGGCGCGGTAAAAGAGCTGGTGGATGCGGTGCATGGGTATGGCGGCCTGGTTTTTCACGACGTGACTACTCGCCGTCACGCAGAAAAAGCCGCGGAAGCAGGTGTAGACGGCTTGATTGCCGTCGCGGCCGGTGCTGGAGGGCATGCCGGGACCTGGAGCCCTTTCGCTTTGGTCGCCGAAATTCGGCAGTTCTTTGATAAAACCCTGCTGCTCGCAGGATGTTTGAACCACGGCCATCAGATTTTGGCGGCGCAACTGCTCGGCGCGGATCTGGCCTACTTCGGAACGCGGTTCATTGGCACGACAGAAAGTCACGCGTCCGACGCTTATAAAGAGATGTTGCTCACATCCAGGGCCGCAGACATCGTGCATACTCCCGCAGTGTCCGGCGTGCCAGCCAGTTTCATGCGCCAGAGCCTGGAAGATGCCGGCTTCGACCTGCTTGCCCTGCAGAACAAGAGCGCGGCAGATCCCGGATCGAAACTCAAACCGCTGAGCGATGAAGCCAAGGCCTGGAAGACCGTATGGTCCGCAGGCCAGGGCGTTGGTGAGATCAACGATTTACCCAGCGTCGATCAACTGATCGCGCGCCTGGATAAAGAATACCGCCAGGCACAAGCGCGGGCGGCACAGCTCGGAGGCCAATGGCCCCGCTGAACCCAAAAACACAAACCAACTTTGAAAGACAAGGATGCCAGGCATGAGCGAAACCCGCTTCAACATTGTATTCGACGGAGCCCTGTTGCCAGGCGTCGATACCACTACCGCCAAGCTAAACCTCGCGGAGCTGTTCAAGAGCGATGTCAGCGCCATTGAACGTTTGTTCAGTGGTCGCAAGGTGTCGCTTAAAAACAACCTGTCCCAGGGCGACGCGCAGAAGTACCTGGAAGCGCTGCATAAAAGCGGCATCGATGCACGAATCGAAGCAGAACCGTCCCTTCAGCTGGACCTCGGCGAGGTGCAGGAATCGCCGCATCAGGCAAGCGGGCGCCACCCGGACTCCATACTTGACCCCGTTTCCCCCTATGCCCCTCCCCGCGCCCCGGTAGGCGAAACGCTCGCCGAATACGGCCCGCTCAAGCCCTTCAGTTTCGAAGGCCGTATCGGGCGCCTGCGGTACCTGGCCTGGACCATGGTTCTGACACTGGCGGTAATGCCCGTGGTCGGGATTGCATTCTGGTTGAGCCTGTCCTGGTTGCTCGTCGCCAGCTCGACGACCGCGATGATCATCGGCGGACTCGTAGCCGTAGCCATCTTCCTCGCTTTTGCCTACGTGAGTATCCAGTTCAGCGCTCAGCGCCTGCACGATCTCGGCTGGTCCGGATGGCTGTGGTTGCTCAACCTGGTGCCGTTCGTGGGCAGCCTCTTCCCATTCGTCCTCATATTCGCTCCAGGCAATAGTGGCCCGAATCGCTACGGCCCTCCACCTCCGCCCAACAGCACTGCGGTCAAGGTTCTTGCCTGGCTGTGGGTCGTCCTGATCGCCCTGATTTTCATCGGTGCGTTGGCTGGCGCGTTCAGCAGCATCGGCGAGGAGTACGGCAGCAGCTCCTTGAGCAGCTATGAAAGCAGCGAATCCATTGACGAATCGGCCGAAGAACCGGCCGCCGAAGCAGCCGAGCCAGCCGCACCTTCTGTAGACTACGAAGAAGAGGAACAATAAGCGCGCTTTGCGCCGGTGACAGCTCAGTCCACCGGCGCCCTGCGCGGCGATGGAGAACTGCATGACCCGTTACGCTCTGATCACTGGTGCTTCCAGTGGTATCGGCCTGGCCATGGCCGAAGCACTGGCCCGGCGTGGGCGCAACCTGATATTGGTAGCTCGACAGCGTGATCGGCTGGAAAGTATTGCAATAGAGCTGACCCAACGGTTTGGCGTGGAGGTATTGTTCCGCGCCTGCGACCTGGGAGAACCCCTTCGACTCTCAGGCTTCCTGCTGGAATTGGAGGAAGGCGAGCGCCAAATCGATCTGCTGGTCAATTGCGCCGGCATCGGCACCAGTGGTCCGTTCCTGGCCCAGGACTGGATGACCGAACAAGACCTGATCGAAGTGAATATCCTTGCCCTCACACGTCTCTGCCATGCGATAGGCAACAGCATGGCGTTGCATGGCGGCGGCCAGATCCTAAACGTCGCATCGACTGCTGCCTTCCTGCCCGGCCCCTGGATGAGCACGTATCACGCCAGCAAAGCCTATGTGCTGCACTTCTCCGAAGCCCTGCGGGTCGAATTGAAAAAATGCGCAATCAACGTCTCGGTACTGTGCCCCGGCCCGACTCGCACGGACTTTTTCGCGAAGGCACAACTGGATGAACAGAAACTCGACGGCAAGAAGAAATTGATGAGCCCTGAGGAAGTTGCGCTCTATACCGTTCGCGCGCTGGATAGGAATCGAGCCATTATCATTCCCGGACGCCGCAATCGCTGGTTCGCCACGCTGCCTCGATTGGGGCCACGCTGGCTGGTCCGGACCGTCAGCGGCATGCTCAACAAGGCCTGCTGTCCGCGCTGATTCCTTCAAGCTGAAAAACCCGGGCTGGCAAACCAGCCCTTCAGTACACTCGACTTCGACTAAACCAACGGAGAGACCGCTGTGGATACCCTGTTTACCAAGATCATCAACCGGGAAATCCCGGCGAAGATCATCTATGAGGATGACCAGGTCCTGGCCTTCCACGACATTGCTCCACAGGCACCGGTTCACTTCCTGGTCATTCCAAAGAAACCGATCCGCACCCTCAATGACCTGACCGAGGACGACAAGCGACTGGCTGGGCATATCTTGTTCACCGCCCAGCGCCTGGCCCTCGAGCTGGGTTGCGAAGAAGGCTTCAGGGTGGTGATGAACTGCAATGAACTCGGTGGGCAGACCGTCTATCACATTCATATGCACGTGCTTGGACAGCGCCAGATGAATTGGCCACCGGGCTGATCCCTGATCCAACGCAAATCCCCAGCGGCCGATTGAGTTAAACTGGCCGCCGAGATTTTTCCCGGAGGTAAGCATGACTACCCAACGTCACTACTCGCCCATCGATCGCCTGCTGCTGCAGGCCGACACCGCGATGCGTACGCTGTTGCCCTTCAGTGGCCAGCCGTACCGCCCATCGCCGGCCATCGTGCAGCCGGACGTACAGATGAGCGATGAAGAGACTCGCCATGTCGCCGGACTGATGCGCATCAACCATACCGGTGAAGTTTGCGCCCAGGCGCTCTACCAGGGCCAGGCGCTGACAGCAAAATTGCCGCAGGTACGCGAAGCGATGGAACAGGCCGCCGAGGAAGAAATTGACCATCTGGTCTGGTGTGAACAACGCATTCGCCAGTTGGGCAGCCACACCAGCGTGCTGAATCCCCTGTTTTATGGCATGTCGTTCGGGATCGGCGCCGTGGCAGGCCTTATCAGCGACAAGGTCAGCCTTGGTTTTGTCGCGGCGACCGAGCATCAGGTGTGCAAGCACCTGAATGAGCACCTGCAGCAATTGCCCGTCGAGGATGACAAGTCCCGGGCGATTCTTGAGCAGATGCGTGAAGATGAAGAGCACCACGCCGAAAGCGCTCTGGAAGCCGGCGGCTTCCGCTTCCCGGCCCCCGTCAAATTTGGCATGAGCCTGCTGGCCAAAGTCATGACCAAGAGTACTTATCGGATCTGATAGCGAAAGCGGAACGAGGCCTTCCAAAACGAAAAAAGGCGGCTGTCCATGGACAGTCGCCTTTTTTCATAGCCGAAACTTTAGCGCGGCATATTGCGCGCGTAAAAAATTTCCAGCATTTCGTGCTTGACCCGCTCTTCCACCTGCCCACGCTGTTCAGCAGACAGATTGCTCGTGGCGTCGCCGAACAGGTAGTTATCCAGCTCAAAGTCCTTGAGCAGCATTTTGGTGTGGAACAGGTTCTCCTGATACACGTTCACGTCCGTCATCTGGTACGCGTCGCGAGTGTCTTCGGAGAGGTAGTTCTGGATCGAATTGATCTCGTGATCGATGAAGTGCTTGTGGCCTTCCACGTCCCGGGTAAACCCACGCACGCGATAATCCACGGTCACGATATCGGAATCGAATTGGTGAATCAGGAAGTTGAGTGCCTTGAGCGGTGAAATGACCCCACAAGTCGACACGTCGATGTCCACTCGGAACGTAGCGATGCCATCCACTGGATGGATTTCCGGATAGGTGTGGACCGTGATATGGCTCTTGTCGAGGTGGGCCAGGATAATTTCAGGCAACGGGCCCGGGGACTCTTCGATCTGGCTGTCGGTCGGTGTCACCGGCTCTTCCGAAATCAAGATAGTCACGCTGGCGCCCTGGGGCTCATAGTCCTGACTTGCGATGTTCAGGATGTTGGCACCAATGATATCGACAACTTCCGTGAGAATCTGCGTGAGGCGCTTGGCGTTGTACTCTTTATTGATGTACTCGACGTAGGCCTGCTGGTCTTGCGGGGTTTCCGCATAGCAGATGTCATAGATGTTGAAGCTCAAGGTCTTTGTCAGGTTATTGAACCCATGGAGCTTGAGTTTGCTTTTCACCGTTTGAAAACTCTCTGTGTATTGCGGCCTGGCCGCGTGATCAAGCATGCCCGTCAGATGCGAACGACGCACCTGCGTAGGACGGTTAACACCTCTTCGCGATGGCGATTTTGGTTGTCTGTCCAGGCAAGGGACCGGCCGCAAGCCGATCACTGCCCTGAAAAAAGTGGCGCATTATGCAGACGTCAGCTTCTGATCGCCAGAGCTTGCACCGCTTTTGTGATGGTTGGATGTCGATTCAACCCAATTCGATGATTTCATAATCGTGAGTGATTTCAACACCGGCGGCGCCGAGCATGATCGAGGCCGAACAATATTTCTCGGCCGACAGCTCGATGGCGCGCTTGACCTGGGCCTCTTTCAGCCCCCGGCCCTTCACCACAAAGTGCATATGGATCTTGGTGAAAACCTTCGGATCCTCGGTCGCCCGCTCGGCTTCCAGGAAGGCTTCGCAACTTTCGACCGCTTGGCGCGACTTCTTGAGGATGCTGACTACATCGAAATTGCTGCAGCCACCAACACCCAGCAGCAGCATTTCCATTGGCCGAACACCCAGGTTCCGACCTCCGGCGTCCGGCGGGCCATCCATGACGACCACATGACCGCTGCCCGACTCACCGAGGAACATGGCTTCGCCAGCCCATTGGATGCGTGCCTTCATCGTCAAGACTCCACTGTCATAAAAAGGGGGCGCCAGCTTAGCACAGCCCCCGGTAATGGCTGCTCCCGCCTGAGGGCGCCCGGCGCAGATTACACTCGGTAAATTCTCAAATTAATTAAGACGCCTCTGTTAAGCTGGCGCCCAGTCGCTGGCGTATGGCCAGCTTTTGCGATAGCTATTCGCCTTCATAACAATCAGACCACCAAACTGCGCAGTTTTTCGGGACACAACCATGGTTGCCATTACTCCCACGTCCAAGATCAAGAACCTCGACAAGCTCTTGATGCATTGCCAGCGTCGCCGCTACCCCGCCAAGCACAACATCATTTGTGCGGGGGACCGTTCCGACACGCTGTTCTTCATCATCAAGGGATCAGTCACTATCCTGATCGAGGACGATGAAGGACGGGAGATGATCATCGCCTACCTCAATTCGGGGGACTTCTTCGGCGAGTTGGGTTTGTTCGAACAGGCCGGCAAGGAGCAAGAGCGCAGCGCTTGGGTGCGGGCGAAAGTCGAATGCGAAGTCGCAGAAATCGGCTACAGCAAATTTCGGGAGCTGTCGCAGCAGGATCCGGACATCCTTTTCGTCCTCAGCGGACAAATCGCACAGCGCCTGCGCAACACCACGCGCAAGGTAGGCGACCTCGCCTTCTTCGACGTAACCGGTCGTGTCGCCCGTTGCCTTTTGGACCTGTGCAAGCAGCCCGACGCCATGACCCACCCCGACGGGATGCAGATCAAAGTGACGCGTCAGGAAATCGGCCGAATTGTCGGCTGCTCCCGCGAGATGGTTGGCCGTGTGCTCAAGGACCTGGAAGAACGCAACCTGGTCAGCGTCAAAGGCAAGACGATGGTGGTCTTCGGCACCCGCTAGAGACTGTCCAGCAGTTCCTGGTACAAAGTCTCGAGTCGCTCCAGGGCGTGGGGCGCGGGAAATTTTTCATGAAGGGCAATATGGCTCTCGGCACGCACGCGTTGCTCCAGGCCACAGGCTTCATTGAAACGATTGACCGCCGCGACCATGGCTTCGCGCTCGTCGTCCAGCAGTAGTGCGCCATGCACCAGCCCTACCGGACGCTGCCCTCCCTTGCTCTGTCGCCAACGCTGGGCGGTGCCTACCATCTTCCGACCGTCCAGATTGACATTGAAGCGCCCATCACAAAAGGCGCCCGCCACTTCCCCTAGCGACGCCACCCCGCCCAATTCATCGAGCAACTGGCAGATGGGATCGCATAACCGACGATAGGCGGTTTCGATCCGCCCATGATCACCTTCACTGCGCGGCGGTGCGTAGACCAGCGCGATATTGATCGTCGCGGCTGATTGAGGCACCGGCTCGCCGCCGGTTTCGCGCAGGAGTACCGGCCAGCCATGGGCGGCTGATACTTCGCAGGCGATGTCGAATCCCGGCAAGCGACTCAGGCGACGCGGCATGACCAGCGCGCGGTCATTCGGTTGCCAGAACAGCAAGCCGGACTCAGCGTCACCGGCGCAAACGCTCGCCAGCAAGTCCTGTTCGGCTTGCAAGCCGTTTTCGACAGTAAAGGAAATGGCGGGAGACATTCGTTCAGTCCAACGTCGAGCCAGTCACCGGAACGCTGCGCTCGGGAAAGAACAACCGTTGCAACTCCATGCCCGGGCTTTCGGCCCGCATGAACGCTTCGCCCACCAGGAACGAATACACGTCGCTGATTTCCATCAACTCGACATCGGCCCGGTTGAGGATGCCGCTTTCGGTGATGACCAGCCGATCACGGGGAATTCGCGGCAACAGGTCCAAGGTCGTTTCCAGGTTGACTTCGAAGGTGTGCAGGTTGCGATTGTTCACGCCGACCAGCTTGGTATCCAGGGTCTTGAGGGCCCGTTCCAGCTCTTCGCCGTCGTGGACTTCCACCAGCACATCCAAGCCGACGCCCTTCGCAACCGCGGCCAACTCGGCCATCTTCGCGTCGTCCAGGGCGGAAACGATCAACAGCACGCAATCGGCGCCCAAGGCCCGGGCCTCGACGATCTGGTACGGGTCGATCATGAAATCCTTGCGGATCACCGGCAGCTTGCATGCCGCCCGCGCCTGCTTGAGATAGTCGTCGGCGCCTTGGAAGAAATCCACATCGGTCAGCACCGAAAGGCAGGTCGCGCCGCCGTTCTCGTAGCTCTTGGCGATGTCGGCCGGAACGAAATGCTCGCGAATCACACCTTTGCTCGGGGAGGCCTTCTTGATTTCGGCAATCACCGCCGGCTGCTTCTTCTTCGCCTGTTCGATCAGCGCCTGGGCAAAGCCGCGAGGCGCATCGGCCGAACGTGCGAGGTTTTCCAACTCGGCCAAGCTGACCCGGGCACTGCGCTCGGCGACTTCCTGCTTCTTGCGAGCCAGAATGTTTTCCAGAACCGTTGGCACGCTCATCCTTCATTCTCCACTTTGAATACGGCGGTAAACGCGCCCAATTCTTCCAGTTTTTCACGGGCCAGGCCGGTGTGCAGCGCATCATGGGCCAACTCGACACCTTGCTTGAGGCTGCTGGCATGATCGGCGGCGTACAACGCGGCACCCGCGTTGAGCACGATCATCTCGGCTGCCTTCTGGCCGTTCTCGGTCTTACGACGCCCCAAGGCATCGCGGATCAATTCCAGCGACTGGGCCGGGCCATCCACTGCCAGCCCATGGAGGCTCTGGCTCTTCATGCCCAGGTCCTCAGGTTCGACCCAGTATTGCGTAATCTGATCATTTTTTAGCTCAGCCACGAAGGTGGGCGCCGCCAGGCTGAACTCATCCAGGCCATCCTTCGAATGGACCACCAGCACGTGCTTGCTGCCCAGACGTTGCAATACCTCGGCCAAAGGCAGGCACAACGCCTCGCTGAACACTCCCACCACCTGATGCCTCACACCGGCCGGATTCGTAAGCGGGCCGAGCATATTGAACAGCGTGCGCAAGCCCAACTCCCGACGGGGCGCGGCGGCATGCTTCATGGCACTGTGGTGGGTCTGGGCGAACATGAAGCCGATGCCCACGCTATCGATACAGCGAGCCACCTGAACCGGGGTCAGGTTCAGGTAGATACCCGCAGCCTCCAGCAGGTCGGCACTGCCGCTCTTGCCCGAGACTGCACGGTTGCCATGCTTGGCGACAGTGCAACCCGCCGCAGCGACGACAAATGCCGAGGCGGTGGACACGTTGAAGATATTGGCACCATCACCGCCAGTCCCTACCACGTCCACCACGCCGTCCAGCGTCTTGAGTTCGACCTTGTCTGCCAGTTCCCGCATGGTGGTCACGGCGCCGACGATTTCGTCGATGCTCTCGCTCTTCATGCGCATGGCCATCATGAACGCACCAATCTGCGCATCCGTGCATTGGCCAGTCATGATTTCGCGCATCACGTCGCGCATTTCTTCGGTGCTCAGGTCGAGCTGGCCGACGATACGGTTCAGGGCTGTCTTGATATCCATGAAAAGTCCTTAGCGCGTGCCGCCGGTTTGTTTGAGGAAGTTGGCGAACAGCTCGTGGCCCTGTTCAGTGAGGATAGACTCAGGGTGGAATTGCACACCTTCGATATTTAACGTCTTGTGTCGCAACCCCATGATCTCGTCGACCGAACCGTCTTCGAGCTGGGTCCAGGCAGTCAACTCCAAGCAGTCGGGCAGCGTATCGTGCTTGACGACGAGGGAGTGGTAGCGGGTGACGGTAAGCGGATGATTCAGGCCTTCGAATACACCCTTGTCTTCATGAAACACCGGGCTGGTCTTGCCATGCATGACTTGACGGGCGCGCACTACATCGCCACCGAACGCCTGGCCGATCGACTGATGGCCCAGGCACACGCCGAGGATCGGCAGCTTGCCGGCAAAATACTTGATGGCTTCGATGGAAATGCCCGCTTCGGTCGGCGTACACGGGCCAGGGGAGACGACGATGCGCTCGGGCTTGAGGGCCTCGATTTCGGCGATGGTCAGCTCGTCGTTGCGCACCACCTTGACCTCGGCACCGAGTTCGCCAAGGTATTGCACAACGTTGTAGGTAAAGGAGTCGTAGTTATCGATCATCAGCAACATGGCGTAGCAACCTTTTGATTCACTGACTTTAAAAACGGCCGTTGGGGCGGGAAAGCCCTTGGCCACAGGTTGTCGAGGGAGGGCTTCAGTCGCCTGAAGTCTGCTCCGCCAACGCCACGGCACGGAACATCGCCCGACGCTTGTTCAGGGTTTCTTCCCACTCCAATGCCGGCACCGAGTCAGCAACGATGCCACCGCCAGCTTGTACGTGGAGTTCGCCGTTCTTGATGACCGCGGTACGAATCGCAATGGCGGTGTCCATGTTGCCGTTCCAGGCGAAGTAACCCACCGCCCCGCCGTACACACCGCGCTTGACCGGTTCCAGTTCGTCGATGATTTCCATTGCCCGGATTTTCGGTGCGCCCGACAACGTGCCGGCCGGCAGGATCGCCCGCAAGGCGTCCATGGCCGTCAACCCGGCTTTCAACTGCCCGGTAACGTTGGACACGATGTGCATCACGTTGGAATAGCGCTCGATGACCATTTTTTCGGTGAGTTTTACCGAACCGATCTCCGAGACACGCCCGGTGTCGTTGCGCCCCAGGTCGATCAGCATCAGGTGCTCGGCGATTTCCTTGTCGTCCGACAGCAGGTCCTCTTCGAGGGCCCGGTCCGCTTCCCCCGTGGCGCCACGGGGGCGAGTACCGGCGATCGGTCGGACGGTGATCAGGTTGTCTTCGACCCGCACCAGCACTTCCGGCGAACTGCCCACGACGTGGAAATCGCCGAAATTGAAGAAGTACATGTAGGGCGTCGGGTTGAAGCAGCGCAACGCCCGGTAGAGGTCGATGGGCGCCGCCTTGAAGTCGATGGACATCCGTTGCGACGGCACCACTTGCATGCAGTCACCGGCAAGGATGTATTCCTTGATGGTATCGACGGCCCGTTCATAGTCATCCTGGGTGAAGCTGGAACGGAACACCGGATCAGCGGCCGACTGCTTGCTGAAATCCAGGCCTGGGCGCGGCGTGATCGGTTGACGGAGCTTTTCCAGCAGCGCCTGCAGACTTTTCTGACCTTGCTCGTAGGCATCTTCCTGGGAAGGGTCTGCCAGGACAATCGCATGCATCTTGCCGGCGAGGTTATCGAAGACCACCACAGCGTCGGAGACCATCAGCAGGATGTCCGGCACGCCCAGCGGGTCAGGATTCGGGCAGGTGCCGAGACGTTTTTCCACGTAGCGCACGCAGTCGTAGCCGAAATATCCGACCAGGCCACCGTTGAAACGGGGCAGTCCCGGGATGGTTGGCACGTTGTAGCGGGCCTTGAAGGATTCGACGAACGCCAGCGGATCCTCGACGTCGAGGCTTTCGATCTCGACGCCGTCGTGGGTCACGCTGATGCGATGGCCATGCACCCGCAGCACCGTACGGCACGGCAAGCCAATCATGGAATAACGGCCCCATTTCTCGCCGCCCTGCACCGATTCGAGCAGGTAGGAGTTGGGCTGGTCGGCCAGCTTGAGGTAGATCGACAGCGGCGTGTCGAAGTCGGCCAGGGTTTCGCAGGCGAGCGGGATGCGGTTGTAGCCGGCAGCGGCTAGACGCAGGAATTCTTCGCGGATCATGGGGTGCCTCGTGGCAAGAGGAGCTGACAGTCAGGTATGCAAACGCGCCGGATAACCGGCCAGGATCAAGTCAGGCGCGCCAACGCCAGCGGGCCAGGGCCTTCATGACTTTCATCCAGAGTTTGCGAGTGACCACCACGATGGCGTTTCCAGAAGAGGATTGAACAGCGTCGGGCAACGTTATCTCAGCGGCCGGGTCCAGGCAACCGGGAATTAACAGACGCAAGTCATCGATCACCAACGTCGGAAACTCTTCGGCGATCGGCCGGCCATGGTTATAACCGTAGCTCAACGCCACGCACTTGACGCCTGCCGCTTTCGCCGCCAGTACATCGCTGCGCGAATCACCGACGAACAACGACTGTGAGGCCGGGATGTTGGCCATTTTCATTACGAAGAACAGCGCGGCAGGGTCGGGTTTTTTCTGCGGCAACGTATCGCCGCCGATGATCCAGCGGAAATAACGGCCGATTTTCATCTGGTCCAGCAGCGGCGCGACGAAGCGCTCCGGCTTGTTGGTGATCAGCGCCATTTCCACGCCTTGCTTGTGCAGCCATTTGAGCGCGGAACGCACACCGGGGTAGACCACGGTCAGTTCGTGGTTGCCTTCGTAGGCTTCATTGAACAGTTCCATCGCCCGTTCGGCTTCTGCTTCATCGACGCCTTGGGCATCGATGTGGTTGGCCAGGGCCCGACGCACCAGCATCGGCGCACCGTTGCCCACCCACTGGCGCACCGCGTCGATGCCGGCGGGTGGGCGTCCGAGCTTGAGCAGCATGCTGTCCACGGCGGCCGCGAGATCCGGTACCGAATCGACCAGCGTGCCATCCAGGTCGAACATCACCAGGCGCGGCAGGCTGCCGGGAAACAGCTGCTCGAAGCCGCTCATGGACGCGCCAGGGCCAGTTCGGCGCGCATTTTTGCAATCACCTCCTGGTAGTTCGGCGCATTGAAGATCGCCGAACCGGCGACAAAGGTGTCGGCGCCGGCCGCAGCGATTTCACGGATATTGTTCACGTTCACGCCGCCGTCGATTTCCAGGCGGATGTCACGCCCCGAGGCATCGATCAATGCGCGAGCTTCACGCAGCTTGTCGAGGGTGCCCGGGATGAATTTCTGCCCGCCGAAGCCAGGGTTGACGCTCATCAGCAGGACCATGTCGACCTTGTCCATCACGTATTTCAATACGTCCAGCGGCGTAGCCGGGTTGAATACCAGGCCGGCCTTGCAACCGCCTTCGCGGATCAGTTGCAGGGAGCGATCAACATGCAGCGTGGCTTCCGGGTGGAAGGTGATGTAGGTCGCGCCCGCCTCGATGAAATCACCGACGATGCGGTCCACCGGGCTGACCATCAGGTGCGCGTCGATCGGCGCGGTGATGCCGTACTTGCGCAGCGCCGCGCAGACCATCGGGCCGATGGTCAGGTTGGGTACATAGTGGTTGTCCATGACATCGAAGTGCACGATGTCGGCCCCGGCGGCCAGAACGTTGTCCACTTCCTCGCCCAGGCGGGCGAAGTCGGCGGAGAGAATCGACGGAGCAATAGCGAAGGGCTGCATGACGCACCTGTTTTGAGCGAAATCACGATGGCGCGCATTGTATACCTCAAGATTTGGCGCGCCCACCGTGACAGTCGATCAATACGCCGCGCGGTAGATCTTCTCGATATCGGCGGCGCTCAGTTGGCGCGGATTGTTGCGCATCAGGCGCTCGATCCCCGCAGCCTCCACCGCCATGGACGGGATCACGTCCTCGGTCACGCCCAGGCCGCTCAGGCCTTGGGGGATCTGCACCGCGGCGCACAAGGCGACCATCGCATCGACAGCCTCGTCGGCGGCTTCAAGGTCGCTCAGGTGAGCGGTCCTGATGCCCATGGCCTCGGCGATGTCGCGCATGCGCTCGACACAGGCCATTTTGTTCCACGCCATTACATAGGGCAGCAGCAACGCATTGGCGACCCCGTGGGATACATGGAAACGCCCGCCCAACGGATAAGCCAGCGCATGCACCGCCCCAACCCCGGCATTGCCGAAGGCCATGCCGGCCATCAGGCTGGCGGTGGCCATGTCTTCGCGGGCTTGCAGATGGTTAGGGTTGGCGTAGGCCTTGGGCAGAGCCCGGGTGATCAGCTTGATTGCGCCAATGGCCAGTGCATCGGTAATCGGCGAGGCGTTGAGCGACAGGTAGGCCTCGATGGCATGCGCCAGCGCGTCGACGCCACTGGCAGCCGTTACGCCGCGCGGGCATGTGAGGGTCATCTGCGGGCTGACCAGCGCCACATCCGGCAACAGATAATCGCTGACGATGCCTTTTTTCAGCTGGGCGGCCTTGTCGGAGAGGATCGCCACGTTGGTCACTTCCGAACCGGTACCGGCGGTGGTAGGAATGGCGATCATCGGCGGGCCTTTGCGCGGCACCTGATCGACACCGAACATATCCTGCAGCTCGCCGTGGTAACCGGCGTAGACACCCACGCACTTGGCGATATCGATGGCACTGCCGCCGCCCAGGCCGATCAGTCCATCATGGCCACCGTCGCGGTAGGCTTGCATACAATCTTCGACGATGGCGATTTCCGGGTCTGGCATGACCCGGTCGAAAATCTCGTAGTCGCGTCCGCCCAGGTGCTGCAGCGCCAGTTCCACCGTGCCGGACTTGACCAGCGCTGCGTCGGTCACGATCAATGGATTGTCGACGTCCAGGCGCGTCAACTCGGCGGCCAGTTGCTCGATGGCAGCGGCACCGGTGATCAGTTTGTGGGCGATCTTGAATGAGGAAAGACTCATGTGCGCGGCCTCTTGTTCGAGTATGGGCTGGCACAAGGATAGCTCGGGATTGAGGGTTGTCCGCGATTGAGCTCAGATACACCGCAAATTCAATGTGGGAGCGGGCTTGCTCGCGAAAGCGGCGGAACATTCAACATTTATGTCGACTGATACACCGCTTTCGCGAGCAAGCCCGCTCCCACAGGGCCAACGCAGGCCTCAGACCTGGCTGGTCCGCAGCTTCTCGCTACGCCCACGCAACCACTCCAGGGTCAGCAGCAGGATCACCGAGAAGGCAATCAGCAACGTCGCCGCCGCCGCGATGGTGGGGCTGAGGTTTTCGCGGATACCGCTGAACATCTGCCGTGGCAACGTTGCCTGCTCGGGGCCGGCCAGGAACAGGGTTACGACCACCTCGTCAAACGACGTCGCGAAGGCGAACAGCGCTCCAGAGATCACGCCTGGGGCGATCAACGGCAGGGTCACCCGACGAAACGCCGTCAATGGCGACGCCCCGAGACTTGCAGCTGCCCGGACGAGGTTGTGGTTGAAACCCTGCAGCGTCGCCGAGACCGTGATGATGACGAACGGTACGCCCAGCACGGCGTGGACGATGATCAAGGAGAAGAAGCTGTTACCCATGCCCAGCGGTGCGAAAAACAGGTAGCTCGCCACGCCGATGATCACCACCGGTACCACCATCGGGGAAATCACCAGGGCCATCACCAGCGCCTTGCCCGGGAAATCGCCGCGAGTCAGGCCAATGGCCGCCAGCGTACCGAAGATCATCGCCAGCAATGTAGCCGCCGGGGCAACGATGATGCTGTTCTTCAAGGCCCGCATCCACTCCGCCGAAGCGAAGAAGTCGTGATACCACTGCAACGAAAAGCCCTGCAGCGGATAGACCAGGAAGCTGCCGGAGTTGAACGACAACGGAATGATCACCAGCACCGGCAGGATCAGGAACAACAGGACCAGCCCGCAAAGTATGCGCAAGCTGTAGAACCACACCCGTTCGACGGGGGACATGTAAGGACTCAGCATTTCAGATCTCCCCTTAGCTCAGGCGCAGGCGACTGGCGCCCACCAGCCAGCTGTAAATCAGATAAAGCACGATGGTCGCGAGCAACAGCAGCCCGCCGAGCGCCGTCGCCATGCCCCAGTTGATGCTGGTGTTGGTGTAGAACGCGACGAAATAGCTGACCATCTGGTCGTTCGGACTGCCCAGCAGCGCCGGGGTGATGTAGTAGCCGATGGCAAGGATGAACACCAACAGGCACCCGGCGCCGACACCTGCATAGGTCTGCGGGAAGTAGACCCGCCAGAAACTGGCAAACGGGTGGCAGCCCAGGGAAATCGCCGCCCGCATGTAGGTGGGCGAGATGCCCTTCATCACGCTGTAGATCGGCAGGATCATGAACGGCAGCAGGATGTGGACCATCGAGATGTAGACGCCGGTGCGGTTGAACACCAGCTCCAGCGGTTTATCGATGACACCCATGGCCATCAACGCGCTGTTGATCAACCCACCGGACTGCAGCAGCACGATCCACGCCGCCACCCGCACCAGGATCGAAGTCCAGAACGGCAGCAGCACCAGGATCATCAGCAGGTTGCTTTGACGCGACGGCAGGTTCGCCAGCAGGTAGGCCAGCGGATAGGCAAGTACCAGGCAGATCGCGGTGATCACCAGGCCCATCCAGAAAGTACGGGTGAAGATGTCCAGGTAGATCGCCTGGTCGGGGGTGGCTGGCGCCAGTTCGCCGAGATCGTCGATGCGGTGGTCGACAGCCGCCAACAGGTAATACGGCGTGACGTTACTGGTGTTGCGGCGGATCACTTGCCAGTACGCCGGATCGCCCCAACGCTCGTCGAGGCCTTCCAATGCTTCTTTATAAGAGGCGGGCTCAGTCGCGAACGGCAGCGCCCGGGCCGTTTTCGTCAGCAGGCTGCGATAGCCGGCCGATTCCATGTTCAGTCGCTTGGACAAGTCGCCCAGCGTTTGATTTTTGCGGGCTTCAGCCAGGTCTTCGCTGGCAGCCTTGTACACCGGCTCGCCGGGCAAACCACGTCCGTCCCAGGCAGCGACGGCAGCGACGGTGCGCGGCATGGCGCCCACGACTTCCGGGTTGCTGACGCTTTTGAACAGCAGCGCGACGATTGGCACCAGGAACACCAGCAACAGAAACAGTACCAGCGGCGCGATCAGGGCCTGGGCCTTCCAGCGGTTGACCCGCTCGGCGCGCTTGAGCCGCTGCTTGAGGGTGGGGCTGGTGCCCGCGTTCATTGGAACGGCGATGGCCATGGCGAACTCCGCAAATCTTCTTGATCGTTACAGGGGCGGCGGGCCGCCTCTGTTCTGTTGAAACACCCGGGTCGATGAAAGAGCCTGTGGGAGCGAGCTTGCTCGCGATGGCTGCGGCACATTCAAGATTGATGTGCCTGACAGACCGCTATCGCGAGCAAGCTCGCTCCCACATGGATCTCGTCCAGTTTCAGACCGTCGGGTTACTTCGCCGCCCAGGAGTTGAAGCGCTGCTCCAGTTGCTCGCCGTTGTCAGCCCAGAAGCTGACGTCGATCTGCACTTGGTTGGCGATGTTTTCCGGGGTGGTCGGCATGTCTTTCAGGACATCCTTGGCGAGCAACGGTACTGCCTGGGTGTTGGCCGGGCCGTAGGCGATGTTTTCCGAGTAGGTCTTCTGCTGTTGCGGTGCCACCGAGAAGGCGATGAATTTCTTCGCCGCTTCGGCGCGGGTCTTGTCCAGGCCACGCGGGATAGCCCACGCGTCGAAGTCGTAGATGCCGCCGTTCCACACCACTTTCAGATTGCTTTCTTTCTGTACCGCGGCGATCCGGCCATTGTAGGCCGAGCTCATGACCACGTCACCGGAAGCGAGGTATTGCGGCGGCTGGGCGCCGGCTTCCCACCACTGGATGTTTGGCTTGAGTTCATCGAGTTTCTTGAACGCGCGATCCTGGCCATCCTTGCCGGCCAGCACTTTGTAGACGTCCTTCGGCGCCACGCCGTCCGCCATCAGGGCGAATTCCAAGGTGTACTTGGCGCCCTTGCGCAGGCCGCGCTTGCCGGGGAATTGCTTGGTATCCCAGAAGTCGGCCCAACTGGTCGGGGCGGTCTTGAGTTTGTCGGCGTTGTAGGCCAGCACGGTCGACCATACGAAGAACCCTACGCCGCAAGGCTGGATGGCGCCCTTGACGTAATCTTCAGCTTTGCCGAACAGGGCCGGATCCAGTTGTTCGAACATGTCCTCGTCACAACCACGGGACAATTCCGGGGACTCGACTTCCACCAGGTCCCAGGAAACGCTCTTGGTATCGACCATGGCCTTGACCTTGGCCATTTCGCCGTTGTATTCGCCCGCCACGATCTTGCCATTGCCGGCCGCTTCCCACGGTGCATAGAAGGCTTTGACCTGAGCCGCCTTGTTCGCCCCGCCGAAAGACACCACGGTCAGGTCCGGGCCCGCCGCCATCGCGCTTGCCGCACCCATCATGCCCAGTGTCAGGGCTGTGAACTTCAGGGATCTCAACATTTATTGTTCTCTCCACGTGCAGGGTTGGTGTTGGTACAGCAGGGGGCGATCAGTTCGCCTCTAGAAGGGGATCGAGCGCACGCACATGCTCGACTTGCCAGCCAAGCGGAACCACGTCCCCGACGGCGAGCGCGGGATCGAGCTCGGCAATCGGCTGTTTCACGAAGAAGTCATTCTTGCCGCAGACTTCCAGGCGAACCCGGACGTGGTCGCCCAGATAGATGAATTCCGCCACCCTCCCTGAGAAGCGGTTGACACATTGTTCGCTGGAGCCGTTAAGGCTTACCCGCTCCGGCCGGATCGACAGCGTGACCGGCTCGCCAGGCTTGCCTACATTGACGGCCAGGGCCTCGACTTTCTCTCCGCGCCCCAGCTCCACCAGGCAGCGATCGCCGGTCTGGCTGTGCAGGCGTCCATTGAGGCGGTTGTTTTCGCCGATGAAGTTGGCGACGAAGGTGTTTTTCGGTTCTTCGTAGAGTGTGCGCGGCGGGGCGATCTGCTGGATCTCGCCCTGGTGGAACACGGCTACGCGGTCGGACATGGTCAGGGCTTCGCCCTGGTCGTGGGTCACGTAGACCACGGTCACGCCGAGGCGCTGGTGCAGATGCTTGATTTCCATCTGCATGTGTTCGCGCAATTGCTTGTCCAGCGCGCCGAGAGGTTCGTCCATCAGGACCAACTGCGGTTCGAACACCAGCGCCCGGGCCAGGGCCACCCGCTGCTGCTGGCCGCCGGACAACTGCGCGGGATAGCGTTGGGCGAAGCTGTCCAACTGCACCATGCTCAGGACACGCTTGACCCGGTCACCGACGTCGCTCTTGTTCAAGCCGCGCACGGTCAAGGGAAAGGCCAGGTTCTCGGCCACGGTCATGTGCGGGAACAACGCGTAGTTCTGGAACACCATGCCGATGTCGCGCTTGTGCGGCGGCACGTTATTGATGGAGCGGCCAGCCAACTGGATCTCGCCAGCGGTCGGGGTCTCGAACCCGGCGAGCATCATCAGGCTGGTGGTCTTGCCGGAGCCGGAAGGTCCGAGCAGGGTCAGGAATTCGCCTTTGCGAATGTCCAGGTTGAGGTCCTTGACGATCAGGTTCTCGCCGTCGTAGCTCTTTTGCACACCACGAAAGCTGACCAGCACATCGCTGGTCCCCGCGCTTGAATCGACCTGGCTCATACCCGCACCTTTTGTATTGATGACTGCTTGTGAATCAAGCCTAGTGGAGCCTGGGGCCCGCGCAAATCGGGGCGCAGGAGAGAATCACCTCAGCCGGATGGAAGAGTCGGGGTAGGGATTGCCCTACACGGATGGCGGGATTGGATAAATGCAGCGGTGGGTTTCGAGCGGCGAGCTGCAAGTAGGGGCAAAAGCGCTGCTGGGGCGTGTCGCAAATGGATATGCCAACACTAACCCTGTGGGAGCGAGCTAGCTCGCGATGGCGGTCTGTCAGCTACCTATGTGCTGAATGATCTGACGCTATCGCGAGCAAGCTCGCTCCACAAGGGGACGATGATGGGGGTTAGAGCAGCTTGTGCTCCATCGCGTATTTCACCAATTCAGCCAACGAAGTGATGTTGAGCTTCTGCATCAGCCGCGCCTTGTGGGTGCTGATGGTCTTGCTGCTCAAGGCCAACTGCTGGGCGATGTCGTTGACGTTGGCGCCCTGGGCGAGGCGTTCGAAGACCGAAAATTCGCGCTCCGACAATAGGGAGTGCAGCGGCCGGGCGTCGGTCAGGCCAACTTCGAAGACCATGCGGTCGGCCAGGTCCGGATCAATGTAGCGCCCGCCCGCGGCGACCTTGCGAATCGCCATGAGCAGCAAGGCCGGGTCGCTGTCCTTGGTGGCGTAGCCGGCGGCACCGACCTTCAGGGCGCGCGCGGCCATTTGCGCCTCGTCATGCATCGACAGCACCAGGATCGCCGGCGGATTGTTCAGCGCCCGGATCCGTGGGATCGCCTCCAGGCCATTGACCCCCGGCATGGAAATATCCAGCAACACCACTTCGCAGGGCACGTGGCGCAGGGTCTCGAGCAACTGTTCGCCATTGCTCGCCTCCCCCACCACCACCAGATCCTTGGCCAGGCCGATCAACTGCTTGATGCCTTCGCGGACAATGGTGTGGTCTTCGGCTACCAGTACACGGATCACGTTCTTCTCCAGGTTCAGGATCTTCGCGAGCAGGCTCGCTCCCACAGGTTTTGTGTATCCCATCAAGCCTCATGTAATGGCACGCGCACCGACAAGGTCGTGCCCTCCCCCGGCTCACTGTCGAGGGTCAACTGCCCGCCCATGATCAACACGCGCTCACGCATGCCAACCAGGCCAAAGGATGTTGGCCGTCCCGCGTCAGTAATGAATCCTACACCGTCATCGCTGACTGCCAGACACAACTGGTCGTCTTCCTGCACCAGCGTCAACTCTACGGTATGCGCCTGGGCATGGCGCATCACATTGGTCAGCGCCTCCTGGAGTATCCGAAACAGGCCGATGGCCTTGGCGTCGCTCAAGGGCGGCAGGTTGTCAGGTACTTGCACCAGGCAAGGGATCTGCGTACGCGCCTCGAAACGCCGGGCCTGCCATTCGATGGCCGAGGCGATACCGGCGTCCAGGATCGGCGGGCGCAGCGCCGTCGCCACGTCGCGTACCAACTGGAACAGCTGGGCAATCAGGCGCTTCATGCTGTTGAGCCGTTCCTGCAGGCCCGGATCGAGTTGTGCGTAGGCCAATTCACACATGGAAGTTTCAAGCTTCAGTACCGTCAGCATCTGACCCAGTTCATCATGGACTTCCCGGGCGATCCGCGCCTTTTCCTCTTCCCGTACGCTTTCCAGGTGCGCCGACAGTTCACGCAATTGTTCCCGGGAACTGGCCAGCTCCAGTTCGATGCGCTTGCTTTCGGTGATGTCCCAGACGATACCGTCCCAGACGTAGGCGCCATCTTCGAGGCGACGGGTGATCGCCTTGATCTCGGCCCAGCGCTCCAGGCCTTCGCGGGTCAGGATACGTCCCTGCCAAGACCAATCGCTGTCGCTGTCCAGCGCCTGGTCCTGGGAACGGTGATAGCCAGACTTGTCTTCGGGGTGCACCAGACTGCGCAGCCCGGTATCGCTACGGGCCAGGGTTGCCGGGGAATAACCCACCAGGCTTTCGCTGCCTTCACTGATGTAGGCAAAGTCGATCTGTCCGGTCACCGATGCCCGCTCCAGGCGAAAGACCATTCCCGGAACGTTGGCGGCGATGCCCTGCAGGCGCGCCTCGCTTTCGCGCAGAGCCGCCAGCGCACGTCGACGTTCCGTCACATCGTTGAGGTAGACCACCAGGTATTCGGCATCACGAAAACGCAGGAAGCTCAAGGAAACGTCGGCCGGCAGGATGCTCCCGTCCGCTCGCACACACTCGGTCTCGAAACTCTGTGGCCCCTCCTCACTGGCACGGGCACGCTTCCACAGGTTCAGCCAGCGGTCCATGTGCAGGCCCGGCTCGAAGTCGATCAGCGGCCGGTCGATGATCGCGCCCTGCGCGTAGCCGAGCATGGTTTCGGCAGCACGGTTGGCGTAGCGCACATGACTGTCCCAGTTGACCCAGAGGATGCCGACGGTGCTCTGGTCGATGGAAAACTGGGTCAAGCGCAAGGCTTCTTCGCTGGCGGTGCGTTGGGCGATGTCTTCCCGTGCGGCACGCAGGCGACGCTCCACCGAGCGTTGCTGGCGGCGCTGCCAGAATACGATGGCCACGCTGCTGAGCAACATCGCCAGCAGCAACAGCGTCAGGTTCTGCCAGAAGCCCGGGGTCTCGGTCAGGCGCGGATATTTTGGCTTGAGCCAGCGGCTGTGCAGTTGCTCCAGATCCTTCGCCGGGATGGCCTGCAAGGCGCTGTCGATGATCTCGGCCAACTGCGGCCAGTCCCGGCGAGTGGCCACCCGCAGCAATTGCGGCGAACCGATGTCGCCCACCACCGCCAGCTCGGCGAATTCGGGCTCGACCATCAGCCGTCCAAGCTGCGCCTCGTCGACCACCGCGTATCGGGCCTGCTGGGTCAGCAACAGCTGCAAGGCTTCACGCTCCATCGGCACACCCTGCAAATTGAGCGCCGGATAGTTGCTGCGCAGATAGTCGGCCGTGGCACTGGGCATGCGCACCGCAACCCGGCTCTGAGTGTCGAGCTTCTCCAATTCCACGCCTTCGGCGCCTTTCTGCGCGCCGACGATCAGTTGCGGTACACGCATATAAGGGTCGGAAAATTGCCAGAGCCTGAGCCCCACCGGAGTCTGGGTCAGGCCTGGGGCGACATCCACCTTGCCATCACGCACCGCCTCTTCCAGTTGCGCAACGTCCTGAAAGTTGCGCCAGGTCAGTTCGACGTTCAAAGCCTTGCCCAACCACTGCATCAGCTCGACGTTGGTACCGGACAAACGCTGCAAGCGCCGGTCGTATTGCGCGTACGGTGCCTGCAGCACCAGGCCGACCCGTAGCTGCGGATGCTCCGCCAACCACTGGCGCTGGACGCCATTGAGTTGCACGTCATGGGTCTGCGGCGCAGGCGCGGCCCAGGCCATCAAGGGAAGCCATAAACAGCCGATAACCCACAGGCAGCAAAAACGCATCATCGAAGTCTCACGCACTGACAAATACTGACCAACCCATTAGGCTGCCGGAAATACTTCTGGTCATGGAATATCCGATGCCCTCTGTTTATCGCCTGGCGTTGCCAGCATTGTGCCTGTCGCTGATCCTGCCGAGTGCATTTTCTGTGCACGCCGGCGAACCAGCCCCCGCCGCTGCGGAACAACCCGCCGAAGAGAAGCCGGCCGAACGTCAACCCTTGCTCGAGCGTAGCCAGGAAGAAGCGGCGGCGCTTGCACGAAAGGTCCCGTCCCAGGAACAACAACAGCTACAAACCGGCAGCGATGCTTTTCTTGCGCTGTGGAAGCCAGCCAACACCAGCGATCCCAAGGGCGCGGTCATCATAATCCCCGGCGCAGGCGAAACAGCTGACTGGCCTCAAGCAATCGGCCCATTGCGCAAAAAGTTGCCGGATGCCGAATGGGGCAGCCTGAGTATCACGCTGCCGGACCTGCAAAGCGACGTCATCGCACCCCGCACCGTGGAAACACCGCCCGAAACCAAACCGGCGGACGTAGCGGCCGCAGCGCCGGACGCCACCACCGCCGCCCCCATCGAGCAAGTGGCCGGGGGCGAAGCCGATGCGGCAGATCCCGCCATCGCCGAAACCGGTGAAGAACATGCCAAGGCCGACGCCGAACGGATTTTTGCCCGCATCGATGCGGCGCTGGCCTACGCCGAACAGCAGAGCGCCCGCAGCATCGTGCTGCTGGGCCACGGCACTGGTGCCTATTGGGCGGCGCGCTACCTCAGCGAAAAGCAGCCCGCGCAGATCGAACGCTTCGTGATGGTCGCGGCCCAAACGCCCGTCACCGCCACGCCGGGCCTGGCCGAACTGACGCCCACCCTGAAGCTGGCCACCGCCGACATTTTCTATATGGACAAACCATTGGATCGCAACGCGGCCCTGGAACGCCTGCAAGCGAGCAAGCGATTGAAGGGGTCGAATTTCAGCCAGGTCGCCCTCAAGGCGTTGCCCAACGCAACGGCGGAGCAGGAACAGTTGTTCCGGCGGGTTCGGGGTTGGTTGAATCCACAAACGGACTAACGCTTCAAGTGAACCATTATTGTGGCGAGGGATTTATCCCCGCCGTGGTGCGAAGCGGCCCCAAATTGTCGATGCGGGTGTCAGAAATTCCCTGATGAATGGTTTTGGGAGCGCTTCGCACTCCAGCGGGGATAAATCCCCTCGCCACAATTGCTCGACGCTCGGCTAGCGGAAATCCCGCCGTTCGCGAATCAGCCTATAGGCGTTATGCAGCTCCCGGGTCCTGTCAGTCGCTTCACGCACCTGCAAGGGCGTCGCCCCGCTACCGGCGATCTTGTCCGGGTGGTGGCGGCTGAGCAGCCGACGGTAAGCCCGCTTTATCTGTGACGGCTCACTGGTGGCGGAAACGCCCAGCAGCCGCAACGCCTCCTGGTAAGTCACGCCGCTGTTGGGTCGCGACAGTTTCTGCGGTTCGTAATCGATCGCCAGCGCCTGGACCTGCTGCGGCGTCCAGCCCAACCACTTGCCCCATTGGGCAAGCAACTCGCGCTCACTCGCACCTGCACGGCCATCGGCCCACACCATCCGCCAGCAAGCCCGTAGCACGCCTTCAGCCGCATGGGGCTGGAGGGCGAGGCGGCGCAGATAACCGCGCAAGCGATCGTGCTCGGACTTGCCCCGGTTGAACGCCGCGATGGCGCGACGTTGCGCCGGCTCGCTCAAGTCGAGCGCGCGCATCTCTTGGCGAGCCTGCTGGATATGCCCATCGACGACGCGCCCATCGCTTTTCGCCAGGCGTCCGAGCAACACGAACAACAATTCATCATTGCGCAACGCCGGACGACCGCCCAGGCGCTCACGCACTTGCGCCCAGCTGTGCAGGTCCAGGCGCCGATCCAGCGCCTGTCCCAGCAGTGCGCCGAGCATGGCCCCCGGGATGCTGGCTATGGCAAAGCCCGCTCCCGCTCCGATCAGAGTCCCTGGCCACCACATATCAACGGCTCGCTTCTATCAATGTTTCAACCTGCGCCAAGCGTTCATGAGTCCCGACATCTATCCAATGCCCGTCCAGGCGTTCGCCGCTGACCTGTTCCAGGGCCATGGCCCGGCGCAGCAACGGCGCAAGCTTGAACGCGCCGTCAACGCAACCGTCGAACAGCCGCGGGTGCAGGACTGCGATCCCGCTATAGGTCAGTTTGTCGGCCGTCGGCGCCCCTTCATGAACCTTTCCGTCGGCCAGGATGAAATCCCCGCCGGGGTGATGCTCGGGATTGTCCACCAACACCAGATGGGCCATGCCGTCGAGCGGCCGATGCAAGGTGCCGAAATCGAAGTCGGTCCAGATGTCGCCATTGACCACCACGAACGCTTCGTCGTCCAACAGCGGTAGCGCGCGGAAGATGCCGCCACCGGTTTCCAATGGCTCGCCTTCCGCCGAATAGGCAATGCGCACGCCGAACCGCGAGCCGTCTCCCAGGTAATCCTCGATCTGTTGGCCGAGCCAGGCGTGATTGATCACCACCTCGCTGAAGCCGGCGGCAACCAGCGCGCGCAGGTGATACTCGATCAAGGGAACGCCGGCGACGCGGATCAAAGGCTTGGGCGTGGTCAGCGTCAGGGGCCGCATGCGCTCGCCCTTGCCTGCCGCCAGGATCATCGCCTTCATGCGGTCGCTCCGGCCGATTGCCGCAGGCTGCAAAGCAGTTCATCAAGCGGCGCCAATTCAGGACGACGAGCGATGACCGCTTCTATATATGCGAAGAACCGCGGTACATCACCCAGGTATCTCGGCTTGCCGTCGCGATGGCAGATACGCGCGAAGATGCCGATCACCTTCAGATGGCGCTGTACGCCCATCAAGTCGCTGGCGCGCAGGAAATCCTCGAAATCCGGCTGGACCGGAATGCCGAGGGCACCGGCTTCTTGCCAGTAATTTTCCAGCCAACCACGCACACGCTCCTCGGGCCAACTGAGGAAGGCGTCCTTGAACAGACAGGTCACGTCGTAGGTCACCGGGCCATAAACCGCATCCTGGAAATCCAGCACGCCTGGATTGGGCTCGCTGAGCATCAGGTTGCGCGGCATGTAGTCGCGGTGCACCAGTACTTTCGGTTGGGCCAGGGCACTGTTGATCAATAGCTCGGACGCTTGCTGCCAAAGTTGTTGCTGGGTCGCATCGAGTTCGATGCCCAGCTCGCGCTTGACGTACCACTCCGGGAACAGCTCCAGTTCGCGACGCAGCAAAGCAACGTCATAGCTGGGCAGTGGCGCCACCATCGGCAGTTGCTGAAACGCCAACAAGGCTTGCAGGGCATCGCGGAACAAATCGTCGGCATTTTCGCCGTCGATCACGTCCAGATACGTCCGGTTGCCCAAATCGTTGAGCAAAAGAAAACCGCGTTCGAGGTCTTCAGCATAAATTTTTGGCACGTTGATGCCGGATTTCGCCAGCAAAAAAGCAATATCGACGAAGGGTTTGCAGTTTTCCTGTGGCGGCGGCGCGTCCATCACGATCAAGCTGCGGCCCGCGCCTTCCCAACGGAAATACCGCCGGAAACTCGCGTCGCTGCTGGCCGCGGTCAATGTGGCCGGGGGCACGGCGCCCCAACCTTGCTGGGTGAAAAGGATCGGTAGTTGCTCATCGAGCCAAACTTTCAGGTGTTGCAAGCGTACATCTTGGTCAGGCATTGCAAGGGTCTCCGACGGCGCTAGCCGTCAAGCGGGTCATGCTTTATTATCCAGCATCTTTTTCAGACCATCGAGAGGCGTGCGGCCCACACCGCGGGCAGATGGCACGCAGGAAGCCCGGACTAATAAGATGGCATTGAAATCCCCCGCGTTTCGTAAAAAATTTCCGTTGCTGGTCACCGGCAGTCTGCTGGCCCTGCAACCTTTGGCCTCTTCATTCGTCGTCGCGGCGCAGCAGTATGACTGCTCCGTCTCCGCTTCGGGTGCCTGGGACTGTTCACCCAAGACGCCGGCCGCTGCATTGCCGCCGCGCCCCGTGCATGAAGGCAGCGCAGTAGCCGATAGCGGCAGCGCCCCGGCCGAAAGCGGTTCTGGCGAAGAAGCCGGTGAAAAGCCGATGCTGGTCACCGAAGCCAAGGGCCGTGGCCTGAAGTCGCGCAGTGCAGACTACAGTCACCTGGACTGGGTTCCGCGCGAGAACCTCACGCCCGCTCAACTGGCTGAAACCGGTCCCTACTGCGCTGGCGCGTATATCGAACCGACGCGTCCTGGCATGAACGACAAGACGGCCAAAAGCGATGCCCCGACCTTCCTGGGCGCCAAGGCCTCGCGCTACGAGCAGGAGCAGCAGGTAGCGACCCTGGCCGGTGACGTGGTCATGCGCCAGGGCAGCATGCAGGTCGAAGCCGACGAGGCCAGCCTGTACCAGGCCGAGAACCGTGGCGAGCTGAATGGCAACGTACGGGTTCGCGACAACGGTGCGCTGATTGTCGGCGACCACGCCGATGTGCAGCTGGACACCGGCGAAGCCAAGGTCGACAACGCCGAATACGTGATGCACAAGTCGCGCATCCGCGGTAATGCGCTTTATGCCAAGCGCGCCGAGAACGCGATCATCCGCCTCAAGGACGGTACGTACACCACGTGCGAACCGAGCAGCAACGCCTGGACACTCAAGGGCAACAACATCACCTTGAACCCGGCCACCGGTTTCGGTACTGCAACCAACGTGACATTGCGGGTCAAGGACATTCCGGTCCTGTACACACCGTACATCTATTTCCCGATCGACGACCGTCGCCAGTCCGGCTTCCTGCCGCCGACCATTGGCAGCGGCAGCGATACCGGCTTACTGCTGGTCACCCCGTACTATTTCAACCTGGCGCCAAACTACGACGCCACGTTGTACCCACGCTACATGGGCAAGCGCGGAATGTTGATGGAAGGCGAATTCCGTTACCTGACCAAATCCAGTGAAGGTCAGTTCGGCGCCGCGTACCTCAACGATGAAGACGATGAGCGTAGCGGGCAGACCGACTACGACAAGACCCGCTACATGTACAACTGGCAGCACAAGGGCGGCCTCGATTCGCGCGTGCTGACGGAAGTCGACTACACCAAGATCAGCGATCCGTACTACTTCCAGGATCTCCAGACCGACCAGATCGGCGTGGAATCGCGGGACTATGTGAACCAGCAAGGTGCCGTCAGCTATCGCGGTGACAACTACACCGCGCGGTTGAATGCCCAGGCTTACCAGATGGCGACGATTTCGAAGGTCACGCCTTATAATCGCCTGCCTCAGATCACTTTCAACGGCTCTCTGCCCGAACATCCGTATGGTCTGGATTTCGCGTACAAGACCGAGCTGGTGCGGTTTGATCGTGATTTGCGGACCGGTAACTACACCGACGAAGACGGAAATACTGAGCCGTTCCTCGACAACAACATCCGCGGCTTGGCCAGGGCTAACGGCGATCGCCTGAACCTGGCCCCTGTGATGAGCCTGCCGATGACCGCAAGCTACGGCTATATCAAGCCGTCGCTCAAATACCAGTACACCCAATATGATCTGGACCTGGACAGCAGGGGCAAATCGCAGGTCGCGGCGCAGAACGCCGAAGCCGATCGCCTGCGCGGCACCTACAGCAGTAGCCAGAGCCGTGGCGTTCCAATCGCCAGCATCGACAGCGGCCTGTATTTCGACCGCGACACCCAATGGTTCGGCACCAACTACCGCCAGACCCTGGAGCCCCGCCTGTTCTATCTCTATGTACCAGAGAAGGACCAGAGCGATATCCCGGTGTTCGATACCAGCGAATCGACCTTCAGCTATTCCTCGCTGTTCCGGGATAACCGCTTCACTGGCTCCGACCGTGTCGGCGACGAGAACAAGCTGTCCCTGGGCGTGACCAGCCGCTGGATCGAAGAAAACGGTTTCGAGCGTCAACGCGTCAGCGTTGGCCAGGCCTTGTACTTCAAGGATCGCGAAGTCCAACTGCCTGGCATCGACTTCAAGACTCGCGAAGACGCCAAGTCCGACGTTTCCCCGTACGCCTTGGAATACGAATATCGCTGGAACCGCGATTGGCGCACCACGGCGACCTACAACTGGGATCCGGATACTCACAGCCCTCGTTCGGGCAGTGCGATGTTCCACTACCAGCCGGAAGACAACCCGAACAAAGTCATCAACGCCGGTTATCGCTATCGCAACGACCAGGTCCGCTACGACGAGGCCACAGGTCAATGGCAAGTGGGCGGTGGCGACTACGGCACCCCGGGTACACCCGGTTACGTGAAGGACTACTACAAGATCAAGCAGCACGACTTCTCGGTCATCTGGCCGATCGTGCCGCAGTGGAACGCCATCAGCCGCTGGCAGTATGACTACAACCGCAACCGTACCCTGGAAGCCTTTGGTGGTTTCGAATACGACAACTGCTGCTGGAAACTGCGCCTGATCAACCGTTACTGGGTCGACTATGAAGAGTTCAGTCAAGCCGCCCCGGAAAACGAAAAAGGCGACCACGGCGTCTTCCTCCAAATTGTTCTGAAGGGACTCGGCGGCCTCACCGGCGCCAAGGTAGAGAGTTTCCTCGACAAAGGCATTCAAGGTTATCGTGAACGTGAAGACCAAGCTTTCTGATTGTCTGCGCCCGCTGATGCTGGGCGCGCTGTTCCTGGGTACCGCGGCCAACGCCGCGGTGCAATCCATCGACAAGGTCGTGGCCATCGTCGACAACGACGTGGTCATGCAAAGCCAACTGGACCAGCGCGTCCATGAAGTCCAGCAAACCATTGCCAAGCGTGGCGGTGGCTTGCCGCCACCGGGCGTGCTGGACCAGCAGGTGCTTGAGCGCCTGATCGTTGAAAACCTGCAATTGCAGATTGGCGAACGTTCCGGCATCCGCATCACCGATGAAGAGCTGAACCAGGCTGTCGGCACCATTGCCCAGCGTAACAACATGACCATCGACCAGTTCCGCGCTGCCCTGGCTCGCGACGGCCTGTCTTTTGACGACGCCCGCGACCAGATCCGTCGCGAGATGGTCATCAGCCGTGTACGTCAGCGTCGTGTGGCCGAACGCATCCAGGTGTCCGAGCAGGAAGTGAAGAACTTTCTCGCTTCCGACCTGGGCAAAATGCAGCTGTCCGAAGAGCTGCACCTGGCAAACATCCTGATCCCCACTCCGGAAAGCGCCAACTCCGAAGCGATCCAGAGTGCGTATCGCCAGGCGACGGACGTTTACCAGCAACTCAAGCAAGGCGCTGACTTTGGCCAGATGGCCGTGGCGCGTTCCGCCAGCGAGAACGCGCTGGAAGGCGGCGACATGGGCTGGCGCAAAGCCGCTCAGCTGCCCCCTCCGTTCGACCGCGAGCTCAGTTCCATGGCCGTGGGTGACATCACCCAGCCAGCCCGTACACCCGGCGGTTTCATCATCCTGAAGCTGTTGGAAAAACGCGGTGGCGGCACCCAGGTTCGCGACGAAGTACATGTTCGCCACATCCTGATCAAGCCAAGTGAAATCCGCAGCGAAGCCGAAACCAAGCGTTTGGCCGAGAAGCTTTACGAACGGATCACTTCTGGCGAGGACTTCGCCGAGCTGGCGAAGAGCTTCTCGGAAGACCCGGGTTCGGCCCTGAACGGTGGCGACCTGAATTGGGTCGACCCGAATGCGCTGGTTCCCGAGTTCCGCCAGGTCATGGCCGAAACACCGCAGGGCCAACTGTCCAAGCCGTTCAAGAGCCCTTATGGCTGGCACGTGCTGGAAGTCCTTGGCCGCCGCGCCACCGACAGCACGACCCAGGCGCGCGAGCAGCAGGCCATGACGGTATTGCGTAACCGCAAATACGACGAAGAGTTGCAAACCTGGCTGCGTCAGATTCGCGACGAAGCCTACGTCGAGATCAAACTCCCTGGCGCAGACCAGGCAGCGCAGTGAAACCCAAGCGTTTCGCGCTGACCCCCGGCGAACCAGCCGGCATTGGTCCCGACCTCTGCCTGCTGCTCGCCTCGCAAGCCCAGCCGCACCCCCTGATTGCCATTACCAGCCGCGATCTGCTCATTGAGCGGGCTGCGCAGTTGGGGGTGGCGGTCGACCTGCTATCGGTCACGCCGGATGCCTGGCCGGATGCTCCGGCGCCTGCCGGCTGCCTGTATGTATGGGATACCCCGTTGGGCGCCCCGGTCATGACGGGACAGTTGGATACCGCCAACGCGGCGTTCGTCCTGGAAACCCTGACCCGCGCAGGCCAGGGCTGCCTGGACGGAGCCTTCGCTGGCATGATCACCGCGCCGGTGCACAAGGGCGTGATCAACGACTCCGGCATACCGTTTTCCGGCCACACGGAGTTCCTGGCCGACCTGACCCAGACCGCGCAAGTGGTGATGATGCTCGCCACCCGAGGCCTTCGCGTGGCGCTGGTCACCACTCACCTGCCCCTGAAGGATGTCGCCGACGCCGTAACATCGCAACGCCTGGAACGGGTCACGCGGATACTGCACACCGACCTCCGGGAAAAATTCGGCATCGCCCAGCCTCGTATCCTGGTGTGCGGGCTGAACCCCCATGCCGGCGAAGGCGGACACCTGGGCCGCGAAGAAATCGACATCATTGAACCTACATTGGAACGCTTGCGCAGCGAGGGCATGGATTTGCGTGGCCCGCTGCCGGCCGACACTCTGTTTACCCCCAAATATCTGGAGCACTGCGACGCGGTGCTGGCGATGTACCACGACCAGGGCCTGCCCGTGCTGAAGTACAAAGGCTTCGGCGCGGCGGTCAACGTGACCCTGGGCCTGCCCATCATCCGTACCTCGGTGGACCACGGCACTGCCCTGGACCTGGCCGGCAGCGGCAGGATCGACACCGGCAGCCTGCAAGTCGCACTGGAAACCGCCTACCAGATGGCCGAGACCCATTTATGACCGAGCAATACCAACACCGCGCGCGCAAGCGCTTCGGCCAGAATTTCCTGCATGACGCCGGCGTGATCGATCGCATCCTGCGTTCCATCAATGCCAAGGTGGATGATCGCCTGCTCGAGATCGGGCCGGGCCAAGGCGCCCTGACCGAAGGTTTGCTCGGCAGCGGCGCACAACTGGACGTGGTGGAACTGGACAAGGACCTTGTCCCGATCCTTAACCAGCAATTCGCCAGCAAGAGCAACTTCAACCTGCACCAAGGCGACGCGCTGAAATTCGACTTCAACAGCCTGAACGCCGCGCCGGGCAGCCTTCGAGTCGTGGGCAACCTGCCATACAACATCTCCACGCCGCTGATTTTTCACCTGCTGAACAATGCCAGTCTGATCCGCGACATGCACTTCATGCTGCAGAAGGAAGTGGTCGAGCGCCTCGCCGCCGGTCCTGGCGGCGGCGATTGGGGGCGTTTGTCGATCATGGTCCAGTACCACTGCCGCGTGGATCACCTGTTCAACGTGGGGCCTGGCGCGTTCAACCCACCACCGAAAGTCGACTCCGCCATCGTCCGGCTTGTCCCCCACGCGGTCCTGCCGCATCCGGCAAAGGATCATCGCTTGCTGGAACGCGTCGTGCGCGAAGCCTTCAACCAGCGTCGCAAAACCCTGCGCAACACCTTGAAGCTGTTGCTCAGCAGCGCCGAAATCGAAGCCGCCGGCGTCGATGGCAGCCTGCGTCCCGAGCAGCTGGACCTGGCGGCTTTCGTGCGCCTGGCCGACAAGCTCAGCGAACAAGTCACGCCCACGACGGCTGCCAACTAACAGGCCACGACCGCTATCGGGCAGTACGCCGGTCTGGTTTACTACCCGATACGTGGCCTAGACTAATCTCTTGAGTCATGTCCGCGTCCCGCTTAAGGCCTTTTTGCATGTCCGATCCTCGTTATCAGGTCGACGTCAGCGTCGCCACCCGCTTTCTGGCAGAACAGTCGCAACCCGAACACAACCGTTTCGCTTTCGCCTATACCATCACGGTGCGCAACAACGGCTCTTTGCCGGCCAGGCTATTGTCGCGACACTGGGTCATCACCGATGGCGACGGACACGTCGAGGAAGTCCGCGGCGAGGGCGTGGTCGGCCAGCAACCGTTGATCGACGCAGGTAAAAGCCACAGCTATAGCAGCGGCACGGTGATGACCACCCAGGTCGGCACCATGCAGGGTACCTACCAGATGTTGGCCGAAGACGGTAAACGCTTCGACGCCATCATCAAGCCCTTTCGCCTGGCGGTGCCCGGAGCGCTGCACTGATGGCCACGTATGCGGTGGGCGACCTGCAAGGCTGCCTAGACCCGCTCAGGTGCCTGCTGGAACGGGTAGCGTTTGATCCACAAAAAGACACGCTGTGGCTGGTGGGCGACCTGGTCAACCGCGGCCCGCAATCACTCGAAACCCTTCGCTTTCTCCATGGCATCCGCGATTCGCTGGTCTGCGTGCTTGGCAACCACGACCTGCACTTGCTGGCCGCCTGGCAGAACATCGAGCGCCTGAAAAAATCCGATACCTTGAAAGAGATCCTGGACGCGCCTGATTGCGTCGAGCTGCTCGAATGGCTGCGCCAGCAAAAGCTCATGCATTACGACGAGACGCGCAACCTTGCACTGGTCCATGCCGGCATTCCGCCCCAATGGTCCCTGCGCAAGGCATTAAAGTGCGCGAGCGAAGTGGAGCAGGCGCTACGGGACGACAACCTGTTCGGCCCCTACCTGGACGGCATGTACGGCAACGAACCGGTCAAATGGGACAATGACCTGACCGGCGCGGCCCGCCTTCGGGTCATTACCAACTATTTCACCCGCATGCGTTTCTGCACACGCGACGGCAAGCTGGATCTCAAGGGCAAGGAAGGCATCGAGACCGCCCCACCCGGTTATGCGCCATGGTTCAAGCACAAGGAACGCAAGACCCGTAACCTGAAGATCATTTTTGGTCATTGGGCGGCCCTTGAAGGTCAAAGCGACGAGCCCGGGGTCTTTGCCCTCGATACCGGCTGCGTATGGGGCAGCGCGTTGACGCTGATGAACGTCGACACCGGCGAACTGCTGCGCTGCGATTGCGACGATAAAGGCCGCCCCAAACCACATCTATCGACCACCGCATCATTGCCGGCCGGCACTGCCCTTTGATCGGCTTTGCGCTTCAGGCCACAGGAGTCCTAAATGACCGAATTCAAACGCATCCCTCCCGAACAGGCCCACGCCCTGCGTGAACAAGGCGCCGTCGTCGTCGATGTGCGCGATCCCGCCACTTTCGCAGTTTTGCACATCAGTGGCTCCAAGCATCTGGATAATCATTCCCTTCATGCTTTCATCCAGGCCGCTGATCTCGATGCGCCTACCATCGTGGTCTGCTACCACGGCAACTCCAGCCAGAGTGCGGCGGCCTACTTGATCAGCCAGGGCTTCAGTGACGTCTACAGCCTGGACGGTGGTTTTGAGCTGTGGCGCTCGACTTACCCTGGAGAAACCGAGCAAGGCTCCCACGAATAATTTTTTATGCCGTGCAAGCCCACGCGAACCGCGGGCTTGGGCGATGGCAGACGAACGGTCTGCCATAACTAATTACGTATTCCACCTTTACCTCTCAGATTCCGAACTATCCTTAGCCTCAGGCCATCCAAAACAGGGGAGAGCCGGTACACCGGCGCGCGGGTCATCGGGAGTCAGCTTCCAGGAGTCGATAGTCCTGGAAGCATTCTGGGGGGTAAAACGGCAACTGGGTTCCCAGCGGCTGTCCAGCATCGACTGATTGATCCGACACCGGCTCCACGTATCGAGCGAGGTGACGTCATGAGTATTTTTAGCCACTTCCAGCAACGTTTCGAGTCCACGCGGCAGGAGGAGTACTCGCTGCAGGAATACCTCGAACTCTGCAAGCAGGACCGCAGTGCCTACGCATCGGCCGCGGAGCGTCTGTTGCTGGCCATTGGAGAACCGGAACTGCTGGATACCTCGACCAACTCGAGGCTCTCGCGGATATTTTCCAACAAGGTGATCCGCCGCTACCCGGCCTTTGCCGACTTCCACGGGATGGAGGAATGCATCGAGCAGATCGTGTCCTACTTCCGCCATGCCGCCCAGGGCCTGGAGGAGAAGAAACAAATCCTCTACCTGCTCGGCCCCGTCGGCGGCGGTAAATCATCACTGGCCGAGAAGCTCAAGCAACTGATTGAGAAAGTGCCCTTTTATGCCATCAAGGGGTCGCCGGTGTTCGAGTCCCCGCTGGGGCTGTTCAACGCCACCGAAGATGGCGCCATTCTCGAGGAAGATTTCGGCATTCCGCGCCGCTACCTCAACACCATCATGTCGCCATGGGCCACCAAGCGCCTGGCAGAGTTCGGCGGTGACATCAGCCAGTTCCGGGTGGTCAAGCTCTACCCATCGATCCTCAACCAGATTGCGGTCGCCAAGACCGAGCCTGGGGATGAAAACAACCAGGACATTTCCGCCCTGGTGGGCAAGGTCGATATCCGCAAGCTGGAGGAATTCCCACAGAACGACGCCGACGCCTACAGCTATTCTGGCGCGCTGTGCCGGGCCAACCAGGGCCTGATGGAATTCGTCGAAATGTTCAAGGCGCCCATCAAGGTGCTTCACCCGTTGCTGACCGCCACCCAGGAAGGTAACTACAACAGCACCGAGGGGTTGGGGGCGATTCCGTTCAGCGGCATCCTGCTGGCGCACTCCAACGAATCGGAATGGCACACCTTCCGCAACAACAAGAACAACGAAGCCTTCATCGACCGGATCTACATCGTCAAGGTGCCTTACTGCCTGCGGGTCACCGACGAGGTGAAGATCTACGACAAGCTGCTGTTCAACAGCTCGCTGTCCAAGGCCCATTGCGCGCCCGACACACTGAAGATGCTGGCCCAGTTCACCGTGCTGTCGCGCCTCAAGGAGCCGGAAAACTCCAACATCTATTCGAAGATGCGGGTCTACGACGGCGAAAATCTCAAGGACACCGATCCAAAGGCCAAGTCGATCCAGGAATACCGTGACAACGCGGGCGTGGACGAAGGGATGAACGGCCTCTCCACCCGTTTCGCGTTCAAGATCCTGTCCAAGGTCTTCAACTTCGATCCGCATGAAATCGCCGCCAACCCGGTCCACCTGCTGTATGTGCTTGAGCAACAGATCGAGCAGGAACAATTCCAGGCGGAAACCCGCGAGCGGTACCTGCGCTTCCTCAAGGAATACCTGGCGCCCCGCTACATCGAGTTCATCGGCAAGGAAATCCAGACCGCCTACCTGGAATCCTACAGCGAATATGGCCAGAACATCTTCGATCGCTACGTGCTGTACGCAGATTTCTGGATCCAGGACCAGGAATACCGCGATCCGGAAACCGGCGAGATCCTCAATCGCGTGGCGCTCAACGAGGAACTGGAAAAGATCGAGAAACCGGCGGGCATCAGCAATCCGAAGGATTTCCGCAACGAGATCGTCAACTTCGTCCTGCGCGCCCGGGCCAACAACAACGGCAAGAACCCTACGTGGCTCAGCTACGAGAAGCTGCGGGTGGTCATCGAGAAGAAAATGTTCTCCAACACCGAAGACCTGCTCCCCGTCATCAGCTTCAACGCCAAGGCCAGCAAGGAGGACCAGCAAAAACACAACGACTTCGTTACACGCATGGTCGAACGTGGCTACACCGACAAACAGGTACGACTGCTGTCCGAGTGGTACCTGCGGGTCCGGAAATCGCAGTAGTACAGCGACAAGCTACAAGCTATAAGCTGCAAGAGAAAAGCGCGTGAGCCTGCTTTTGCTCGCAGCTTGTAGCTCACGACTTGAAGCTCCCCCGGAGGGGCCTATGAGCTATGTGATCGACCGACGCCTCAATGGCAAGAACAAGAGCACGGTGAACCGCCAGCGTTTTTTGCGGCGCTACCGTGATCACATCAAGAAAGCCGTCGAAGAGGCGGTCAGCCGCCGCTCCATTACCGACATGGAACACGGCGAACAAATCAGCATTCCCGGTCGCGACATCGACGAGCCGGTGCTTCACCATGGCCGCGGCGGCAAGCAGACCGTCGTGCACCCTGGAAACAAGGAATTCACCAGCGGCGAGCACATCCCTCGCCCACCCGGTGGGGGCGGAGGCAAAGGCCCTGGCAAGGCTGGCAATTCCGGCGAAGGCATGGACGAGTTCGTGTTCCAGATTACCCAGGAGGAATTCCTTGAATTCATGTTCGAGGACCTGGAGTTGCCGAACCTGGTCAAACGCAACCTGACGGGCACAGACACCTTCAAGACCGTGCGGGCCGGTATCAGCAACGAGGGCAACCCCTCGCGCATCAACATCATCCGCACCCTGCGCTCAGCCCACGCCCGCCGCATCGCCCTGTCAGGTAGCAGCCGGGCGAAACTGCGCGAAGCCAAGGAAGAACTGGCCCGTCTCAAGCGCGAGGAACCCGATAACTTCGGCGACATTCAGGACCTGGAAGCGGAGATCGAGAAACTCAGCGCGCGCATCCACCGCGTGCCGTTCCTGGATACTTTCGACCTCAAGTACAACCTGCTGGTGAAGCAGCCAAACCCCAGTTCCAAGGCCGTGATGTTCTGCCTCATGGACGTATCCGGCTCCATGACCCAAGCGACCAAGGACATTGCCAAGCGCTTCTTCATCCTGTTGTACCTGTTCCTGAAGCGGAACTACGACAAGATCGACGTGGTGTTCATCCGTCACCACACCAGCGCCCGGGAGGTCGACGAAGAAGAATTTTTCTATTCCCGGGAAACCGGTGGCACCATTGTTTCCAGCGCCTTGAAGTTGATGCAGGAAATCATGGCCGCACGTTATCCAGCCAACGAATGGAATATCTATGCGGCGCAGGCGTCCGACGGGGATAACTGGAACGACGATTCGCCCATTTGCCGCGACATCCTGATCAACCAGATCATGCCGTTCGTCCAGTACTACACCTATGTGGAAATAACTCCACGCGAACATCAGGCCCTGTGGTACGAATACGAACGCATCGCCGAAGCCTTTTCCGACACGTTTGCCCAACAGCAACTGGTCTCGGCCGGGGATATCTACCCGGTCTTCCGTGAACTCTTCCAGCGCAGGTTAGTGACATGACCGCCAAAAAAGAGCAGAAGCGCCAGCCCATCTCCACCGGTTCCGAATGGACATTTGAACTGATCCAGGCCTACGACCGCGAAATCAGTCGTATCGCGGACCGTTATGCCTTGGACACCTACCCGAACCAGATTGAAGTGATCACCGCCGAGCAGATGATGGACGCCTATGCGTCGGTCGGCATGCCGCTGGGCTATCACCACTGGTCCTATGGCAAGCATTTTCTCAGTACGGAAAAATCCTATAGCCGAGGCCAGATGGGATTGGCCTACGAAATCGTGATCAACTCCGACCCGTGCATTGCCTACCTGATGGAAGAAAACACCATCTGCATGCAAGCCTTGGTGGTGGCGCATGCGTGCTATGGGCACAACAGTTTCTTCAAGGGCAACTACCTGTTCCGTACGTGGACCGATGCCAGCTCGATCATCGATTACCTGGTATTTGCCAAGCAGTACATCATGCAGTGCGAAGAGCGCCACGGCATCGACGCCGTGGAGGACTTGCTGGATTCCTGCCATGCCTTGATGAACTACGGCGTGGACCGCTACAAGCGCCCCTATCCGATTTCCGCTGAAGAAGAGCGGCGCAGGCAGAAGGACAGGGAAGAACATCTGCAGAAGCAGATCAACGACCTATGGCGGACCATCCCCAAGGGCGCGGACAAATACAGCGAGAAGGACAACGCGCGCTTCCCTGCCGAGCCCCAGGAAAACATCCTCTATTTCATCGAAAAGCATGCGCCGCTGCTGGAGCCTTGGCAGCGGGAAATCGTGCGGATCGTGCGCAAGATCGCCCAGTATTTCTATCCGCAGCGCCAGACTCAGGTCATGAACGAGGGTTGGGCGACGTTCTGGCACTACACACTGATGAACGACCTGTACGACGAGGGCCTGGTCACCGACGGCTTCATGATGGAGTTCCTCACATCCCATACCAGCGTGGTGTTCCAGCCCGGCTTCGACAGCCCCTATTACAGCGGCATCAACCCTTATGCGCTGGGCTTTGCGATGTACCGCGACATTCGGCGGATGTGTGAAAACCCAACCGAAGAGGATCGTCGCTGGTTTCCTGAGTTGGCCGGGTCGGATTGGTTGTCCACGATCAAATTCGCGATGAGCAGCTTCAAGGATGAGAGCTTCATCCTGCAGTACCTTTCGCCCAAGGTGATTCGCGACCTGAAGCTATTCAGCATCCTTGACGATGATCAGAAGGACGACCTGCTGGTACCCGCGATCCATGATGAAAGCGGTTATCGCATCATCCGTGAAACCCTGGCGGCGCAGTACAACCTGGGCAATCGCGAACCCAACGTACAGATCTACAGCATCGACCGCCGTGGGGATCGCTCGCTGACGCTCCGTCATCAACAGCACAATCGCAAGCCACTGGGCGATTCAACCGATGAAGTCCTCAAGCACCTGCATCGCCTCTGGGGATTCGATATCCACCTCGAAACCCTGCAAGGCGAACAGGTGATGAAAACCCATCATGTCCCCCCGCGAAATGAACAAGCCGAAGGAGACTACGGCCGCCTGGACTTGGCCGTCATACATCTTTGATAGCGTTTTCGCCTCCGGCGGTCCGGCGTAAAGGTTTATCCTGTCGGCCCAACGGAGGTTTTTTATGCAAATCTACAAAGTTGGCGGCGCCGTTCGCGACCGCCTGCTGGGGATTCCCGTCACCGACATCGATCGGGTCGTGGTGGGGGCCACCGCCGAGGAAATGCTCGCCAAGGGCTTCCGCCCCGTAGGGGCTGATTTCCCGGTATTTCTTGACCCGAAGACAGGCGAGGAATATGCCCTCGCCCGCACGGAACGAAAGAGCGGCAGGGGTTATGGTGGCTTCGTGTTCCATGCCAGCCCCGAGGTGACGCTCGAAGAAGACCTGATCCGCAGGGACCTGACAATCAACGCGATTGCCGAGGATGATCATGGCAATCTCATCGACCCCTATCATGGCCAGCGTGATATCGAAGCACGGATGCTGCGTCACGTTTCCATGGCTTTCGCCGAAGATCCCCTCAGGGTCCTGCGTGTTGCTCGTTTTGCCGCGCGCTATGCCCCGCTGGGCTTCAAGGTTGCAGACGAGACTCTCGAGCTGATGCGCCAACTCAGCGATTCAGGCGAGCTGGAAGCATTGACGGCAGAACGCAGCTGGAAAGAAATCTCACGCGCGCTGATGGAAAACCAGCCGCAGGTATTTATCCAAGTGCTTCGTGACTGTGATGCGCTCAAGATCCTGATGCCCGAAGTCGACGCATTGTTCGGCGTACCACAACCTGAAGCCCATCATCCCGAAATCGACACAGGCGCCCATACCCTGGGCGTGCTGGAACAGTCAGCACGGTTCAAGCAGCCGCTGTCGGTCCGTTGGGCTTGCCTGTTGCATGATTTGGGAAAAGGCCTGACGCCCGAGCATGAATGGCCACGCCACATCGCCCATGAACACACCGGGCTGAAACTGATCAAAGCGGTCAACGAGCGTTTCAAGGCGCCCCGCGACTGTCAGGAATTGGCGCTACTGGTGGGCCAATACCACACCCATGGTCATCGCGCGCTGGAACTCAAGGCATCCACTTTGCTTGAGCTGCTGCAGAGTTTCGATGTGTACCGGCGCCCCCAGCGCTTCGAGGAGTTCATCGCCGCATGCGAGATGGACGCACGCGGACGCAAGGGGCTTGAAGGGCGAAGTTATCCACAGGCCGATTATCTGCGGGGCGCTGCGTCAGCGGCCCGGGCAGTAGCGGTGCAACCGTTGCTGGAGAAAGGCTTCAAGGGACCGGAACTCGGTGAGGCGATCAAGCGTGAGCGCCTCAAGACACTGAAGGCTTACAAGGAAGCGGCGAGCTGACGACGTCGGCCGCCGCTTTACAGCAGATCCAACGGCGTAAGCTGCTTCCCTCGCCACTCGAATGCCACCGGCGCTAGCACCTGGTCGATCTGTGCTTCTTCCCACAACGTTGCAAAGCTCTTGCCCACGCCCGGATGAATCCGATCCGGCGCAATCAACGACAAAGGCCATAGCACAAAGGCATTCTTGAGGATTTCCGCGCGCGGAAGGATCAACCCATCGAAGTTGCCAACCTGTTCGCCATACAACAACACGTCGATATCCAACGGCAAACCCTTGCGGTCCGGCGCGTAACGACCATTGTCGGCCTCGATGAATTTGAGCCGGCGATCCAGCTCCATCAGCGGTAGGTCAGTGAAGGCCGACACGACAAAATTGAAGAACGGACCGCTCTTGATGCCTACCGGCTGGCTCTCGAACACGGCCGAGCAGCGCATATCGACCAAAAAACCGGCCAATGCCTCAAGCCCTGCGGACAAATGGGTTTCGCGCTCGATATTGCTGCCGAGCCCGAGGAAAACCTGTGTCAGCGACATCCGCGCTCGATCTCCACGCCAACCCCACTGGCAGCCGGAACGGCGCCAGGCTTGGTTACTTTCAGGCGCAGCCAGGTAATCTCGAACTCGTCCATGAGTTCCTTGGCCAAACGCTCTGCAAAGGTCTCGACCAGCTGGAACTGCGCCAGCTCTGCGAACGCCTGGATACGCGCCGAAACGCTGGCGTAATCGAGAGCCAGGGTAAGGTCGTCGCCCGCGGCAGCCGGGCGGTTGTCCCAGGCGAAGCTCAGGTCAAGCCGCAGACACTGTCGGATGCCTCGCTCCCAGTCGTAGGCACCGATTACCGTGTCGACTTCCAGGCCCTCGATAAACACTCTGTCCAAGCACTTTTCTCCGCAGCACGACAAGGGCGCAATGCGCCGTTAGAATCAGGGCGTCCTCGCCCGGAATGGTTAGCATGTTTTGGTTACTGGCGATCCTCGCCTACCTGCTCGGCTCACTGTCCTTCGCCATTTTGCTCAGCCGCCTGACCGGTCGCCCGGATCCGCGAATGAGTGGCTCGGGCAATGCCGGTGCCACCAACATGCTGCGCCTGGCCGGACGCAAACTCGCCATCCTGACCCTGCTTGGCGACCTCTGCAAAGGCCTTGTCCCGGTATTGATCGCCAGCCTTGCAGGGCTCTCGTTGCAGCAACAGGCCTGGATCGGCGTCTGCGCCGTCATCGGCCACCTGTTCCCGCTGTACTTTCGCTTTCGTGGCGGCAAGGGTGTCGCCACCGCCGCCGGCATGCTGCTGGGTCTTTATCCCCCTGCCGCCCTGCTGGCTGTCTGCGCCTGGCTGCTGACCTTCTACCTGACTCGGACCAGCTCCCTGGCCGCGCTGATCGCCACGCCGCTGACCCTGCCGTTGCTAGCCTGGCAGGAACCGGCGGCCCTGCTGCCAATGACCGCGCTGGTTGCACTGATCGTCTGGCGCCACCGGGGCAATCTACGCGACCTGTTCGCCGGGCGCGAACGGCATTTTTAAATGACGCTTCACAGCGGCGCCAACTGCTCCATGGGCCAGCGCGCCTGCACGCTGATCGCCAGGCTTTCCTGCTGGCCGGCCAGCAAACGTTGGCAACCAGCAAAGGCGATCATCGCGCCATTATCTGTGCAGAACTCCGGCCGGGCGTAGTAAACGTCGCCCTTCATGTCGCCGAGCATTTTTTCCAATGACAATCGCAAGGCTTTGTTGGCACTCACCCCGCCGGCGATGACCAAGCGCTTGAGCCCGGCCTGTTTCAAGGCGCGCTTGCACTTGATGGTCAAAGTCTCCACCACGGCTTGCTGGAATGCCAGGGAGATGTCGCAACGGGCTTGCTCACTGTCGTCCCCGGCGCTGACGCACTGCTGCCAGGTATTCAACGCGAAGGTTTTCAGGCCGCTGAAGCTGAAATCCAGGCCAGGCCGATCGCACATCGGACGAGGGAAGACGAAACGTCCTTCAACCCCTTGGGTTGCCAGCCGTGCGATTTCCGGTCCGCCCGGATAATTGAGGCCCATCATCTTCGCGGTTTTGTCGAAAGCTTCCCCGGCGGCATCATCGAGCGACTCCCCCATGAGGGCGTACTGACCGATTCCGTCCACGCGGACAAGCTGCGTATGACCACCCGACACCAACAAAGCGACGAACGGAAATTCCGGCGGTTGCGGTTCCAGCATTGGGGCCAGCAGGTGACCTTCCATGTGGTGCACGCCCAGGGCCGGAATGCCCCAGGCAAAGGCCAGCGCCTGGGCACAGGAAGCGCCAACCAGCAGCGCGCCGACCAGGCCCGGCCCGGCGGTATAGGCGATGGCATCGATCTCGGTCGGCACACAGCCGGCTTCGGCCAGGACCTGGCGGATCAAGGGCAGCATGCGCTTGACGTGGTCACGGGACGCAAGCTCGGGCACCACCCCGCCATAGGCGCGGTGCAGGTCGATTTGACTGAACAAAGCATCGGCCAGCAGGCCACGCTCGCTGTCGTAGAGAGCAACGCCGGTTTCGTCGCAGGATGTTTCTAATCCCAGTACTAGCATGGGTTTGCGCCTTGTAGAGGCTGAATTCGAAGGCGCGCATAATAGTCGCCGCGTTGTGCCCCGACCAGCGGTTTTCGATCAGAGGCTTTGCATTCCGAGCGTTGAGGGGTTAACATCCGCAACCCTTAAAAACCGACGTCTTCAAGTGCTCTTTTGCCGCGAGGATGTTGACCCCGGTAATGAATGAAGGTAGCTCTGGATGCCAGCCGTCAAAGTAAAAGAGAACGAACCCTTCGACGTAGCTCTGCGTCGTTTCAAGCGCTCCTGCGAAAAAGCCGGTGTTCTGGCTGAAGTTCGTAGCCGCGAATTCTACGAGAAGCCGACTTCCGAGCGTAAGCGCAAAGCAGCAGCCGCTGTTAAGCGTCACGCCAAGAAAGTTCAGCGCGAACAGCGCCGCGCCGTACGTCTGTACTAATACACAGACGTCCGTCGCAAGCTTCTTGCCAAGCCCGGCCCTCAAGCCGGGCTTATGGCATTTGCGGAAAACGCTTGATGCTTCACTGTCAAAGCCGCAGACGCGACCTAGACAACCCGCTTCACCGCGTCAGACCTGGCTCTTTTGCCAGCGGTGCACGTCTCTTCTGACGAGCCTTCCAAGGCTACTGACGAGCACACCCTGATTCCTCTAACGACGATCAGCCCAAGGCACCCGCTTGCGTGCCCGCTTGATGAGCTATCCGTGGCCAGACCGGCCGTTACCGGACTCAGCGCAACACATTCATACAGTCGAATACTGATAGTAATTAACGTCAGTGGATAATCGGCAGATACACTTCCCGACAGCAATGATGCAGACGACCCGGTCGAGCCACCTGTTTTTCGTGCCTCAGAACCAGGAACCGATGACGCCTGCTGATCTCGGGCCCTTTTTCGCGCAGTGATGATGAGAACGCCATGGCCGGGCTGATTCCCCAGAGCTTTATTGACGACCTCCTGAACCGCACCGACATCGTCGACGTGGTCAGCTCTCGCCTGCAAATGAAGAAAGCGGGCAAGAACTACACGGCCTGCTGCCCGTTTCACAAAGAAAAAACCCCGTCTTTCAGCGTCAGCCCTGACAAGCAGTTCTACTACTGCTTTGGCTGCGGCGCGGGCGGCAATGCCCTCGGCTTCATCATGGACCACGACAACCTGGACTTCCCCCAGGCTGTCGAAGAACTGGCCAAAGCCGCTGGCATGGAAATTCCTCGCGAGGAAAGCGGTCGGCAGCACAAGCCGCGCCAACCGACCGACTCGCCGCTTTATCCACTGCTGACCGCCGCGGCTGATTTTTATCGCCAGGCCCTGAAAAGCCATCCGGCCCGCAAGGCGGCGGTGGATTATCTCAAGGGCCGCGGCCTGACCGGCGAGATTGCCCGTGATTTCGGCCTCGGCTTCGCCCCGCCCGGCTGGGACAATCTGTACAAGCATTTAAGCAGCGACACACTGCAGCAGCGCGCGATGATCGATGCCGGCCTGCTGGTCGAGAATGCCGAGACCGGCAAGCGCTACGACCGCTTCCGTGACCGCGTGATGTTCCCGATCCGCGATACGCGCGGGCGAATCATCGCCTTTGGCGGTCGGGTACTGGGCGATGACAAACCTAAGTATCTGAACTCCCCGGAAACGCCGGTGTTCCATAAAGGCCAGGAGCTTTATGGCCTGTACGAAGCGCGCAAGAACAACCGCAACCTCGACGAGATCATTGTCGTCGAAGGCTACATGGACGTCATCGCCCTGGCCCAGCAAGGCTTGCGCAACGCCGTTGCAACCTTGGGCACGGCCACCAGCGAAGAACACATGAAGCGCCTGTTTCGCGTGGTGCCGAGCGTGCTGTTCTGCTTCGACGGAGACCAGGCCGGGCGCAATGCCGCCTGGCGTGCGCTGGAGGCAACGTTGCCATGTTTGCAGGACGGGCGACGCGCACGCTTTCTATTCCTGCCCGAGGGCGAAGACCCGGATACTCTGGTGCGCTCCGAAGGTACCGATGCATTTCGTGCACGGATCAACCAGCACGCGCAGCCGCTGGCCGATTATTTTTTCCAGCAACTGACCGAAGAAGCCGATCCGCGCTCCCTCGAAGGCAAGGCGCACATGGCCACCCTCGCAGCGCCGCTGATCGACAAGGTGCCGGGCGCCAACCTGCGCACGCTCATGCGTCAACGCCTGAGCGAAATCACCGGACTCAACAACGAAGCGATGAATCAACTGGCCCACAGCGCCCCTCAAGAGGCGCCGCCAGCCTATGACCCAGGCATTGATTACGACGCGATGCCGGATTTCGCCGACTATCATCAACCCCAGCAGGATTACGCCCCGCAGCAGGAATGGACGCCGAAAAAGAACGCCGGTGGCGGCAAGAAATGGGACAAGAAACCCTGGGACAAGAACGGCAAGCGCGGCGATCGCGACCAGCCACGTGCCCCGCGCGTGCCGGCCGCCGTCGAACCACCAACACTGGCCGCCTTGCGCACCTTGCTGCATCACCCGCAACTGGCCGGGAAAGTAGAGGACGCCGGGCACTTCGCCGCCGAGGACCACAGCAACACACAATTGCTGGTGGCACTCCTTGAAGCCGTGCAGAAGAACCCCAAGCTAAACTCATTCCAGTTGATCGCGCGGTGGCACGGCACCGAGCAAGGGCGCCTGTTGAAGGCGCTGGCCGAGAAGGAATGGCTGATAGAGGGAGACAACCTTGAACAACAGTTTTTCGACACCATTACTAGCTTGTCCGCCCGCCAACGCGAGCGAAACCTGGAACAACTTCTGCGCAAAGCTCGCCAGAGCGAGTTGACCAGCGAAGAGAAAAACCAATTGCGGGATTTACTCAGCCGCAATGTTTGCGCATCAAACCCGACCTCAACTGGCGCGTGAGGTCACAGCTCAGGTATAATCCTCGGCTTGTTTTTTGCCCGCCAAGACCTTCAGTGGATAGGGTGTTATGTCCGGAAAAGCGCAACAGCAGTCTCGTATCAAAGAGTTGATCCTATTGGGTCGTGAGCAGGGCTACCTGACTTACGCGGAGGTCAACGACCACCTGCCGGAGGATATTTCAGATCCGGAACAGGTGGAAGACATCATCCGCATGATCAACGACATGGGGATCAACGTATTCGAGGTTGCTCCAGATAAGGATGCCCTTATGCTGGCCGACGCCGATACCGACGAGGCGGCCGCTGAAGAAGCGGCCGCAGCGTTGGCAGCGGTCGAGACCGACATTGGTCGCACCACGGACCCCGTGCGCATGTACATGCGTGAAATGGGTACGGTAGAGCTCCTCACACGTGAAGGCGAGATCGAAATCGCCAAGCGTATTGAAGAAGGTATCCGCGAAGTGATGGGCGCGATCGCGCACTTCCCTGGCACGGTTGACCATATTCTCTCGGAGTACACCCGCGTCACCACCGAAGGTGGCCGCCTGTCCGACGTTCTGAGTGGCTACATCGACCCGGATGACGGCATTGCGCCGCCTGCCGCCGAAGTGCCGCCACCGATCGACTCGAAAGCCGCCAAGGCCGACGATGACACCGATGACGAAGACGCCGAAGCCAGCGACGAAGAAGAAGAAGCCGAAAGCGGTCCGGATCCCATCATCGCTGCCCAGCGCTTCGGCGCCGTGGCCGACCAGATGGAAATCACCCGCAAGGCGCTGAAGAAGCATGGTCGCAGCAACAAGCAGGCCATCGCCGAGCTGTTGGCGCTGGCCGAGCTGTTCATGCCGATCAAGCTGGTGCCCAAGCAGTTCGAAGGCCTGGTGGAGCGTGTTCGTAGCGCCCTGGATCGCCTGCGCCAGCAAGAACGCGCCATCATGCAGCTGTGCGTTCGTGATGCGCGCATGCCGCGTGCAGACTTCCTGCGCCAGTTCCCTGGCCACGAAGTCGACGAAAGCTGGACCGATGCATTGGCCAAAGGCAAGAGCAAGTACGCCGAAGCCATTGCCCGCCTGCAACCGGACATCGTTCGTTGCCAGCAGAAGCTGAGCGCGCTGGAGGCCGAGACTGGCCTGAGCATCGCCGAGATCAAGGACATCAACCGTCGCATGTCGATCGGCGAGGCCAAGGCCCGTCGCGCGAAGAAAGAGATGGTCGAAGCGAACTTGCGTCTGGTGATCTCCATCGCCAAGAAGTACACCAACCGCGGCCTGCAATTCCTCGATCTGATCCAGGAAGGCAACATCGGCCTGATGAAGGCGGTGGATAAGTTCGAATACCGTCGCGGCTACAAGTTCTCGACTTATGCCACCTGGTGGATCCGTCAGGCGATCACTCGCTCGATCGCCGACCAGGCCCGCACCATCCGTATTCCGGTGCACATGATCGAGACCATCAACAAGCTCAACCGCATTTCCCGGCAGATGTTGCAGGAAATGGGTCGCGAACCGACGCCGGAAGAGCTGGGCGAACGCATGGAAATGCCTGAGGACAAGATCCGCAAGGTACTGAAGATCGCCAAAGAGCCGATCTCCATGGAGACCCCGATCGGTGATGACGAAGACTCCCATCTGGGTGACTTCATCGAAGACTCGACCATGCAGTCTCCAATCGATGTCGCCACTGTCGAGAGTCTCAAGGAAGCGACTCGCGAAGTACTCTCCGGCCTCACTGCCCGTGAAGCCAAGGTACTGCGCATGCGCTTCGGCATCGACATGAATACCGACCACACCCTTGAGGAAGTCGGCAAGCAGTTCGATGTAACCCGTGAGCGGATTCGTCAGATCGAAGCCAAGGCGTTGCGCAAACTGCGCCACCCGACGCGAAGCGAGCATCTGCGCTCCTTCCTCGACGAGTGACCTTCAAAACCCCCGGCCCTGCCGGGGGTTTTGCTATCTGCAGATAAAACGCCCTTCGTTGCCCCCCGGCCCTGTTGCCCGTCTACACTCGAAACATCCTCCCAAGCCATGACGAGACCGTGATGCCCAGACTGACGGCCGTGCTTTTGCTGTCACTGATGACCTGGACCGCGACGGCCGGCGCGTTGACGCTCACCGATGAAGAGCACCGCTGGCTCAAGGACCACCCCGACCTGCGCCTGGGCGTCGATGCCTCGTGGCCACCGTTCGAGTTTCGCGACGATCAGGGCCGCTACCAGGGCTTGGCCGCCGATTACGTGGAAATCATTCGCCGGCGACTGGCTGTCACGTTGACGCCCATTGAACCGGTGAGTTGGACCGTCGTGCTGGAACAGGTCGCACAGGGCAGGATCGATCTCCTGCCGGGCATCATGTCCACCCCTGAACGGCAGAACTACCTGGCTTTCACCCGCCCATACCTGGACTTTCCGATTGTCATCCTGGCCCATCACGGCGGCGCCCAGCCGCGCAATCTTGAAGACCTCTACGGTCTGAAAATCGCCGTTGTGGAGAACTATGCCCCCCACGAACTGTTGCGCAATCACCACCCCGACCTGAACCTGGTGGCACTGCCCAACGTCAGCTCAGCCTTGCAGGCGTTGGCAACCGATGAGGTGGATGCCGTCGTCGGCGACTTGGCGTCCAGCGTCTGGAGCTTGCGCCAACTCAAGCTCGACGGACTCTATGTCAGTGGCGAGACCCCTTATCGTTATCAGCTCGCGATGGCCGTCCCGCAGGAAAACAAGATTCTGGTGAGTATCCTGGACAAGGTCATGGCGGACATGTCCCCCGCCGAGGTCAGCGAAATCCAGGAAAAATGGATCGGCAACGTGCGCGACTATCGGCAGTTCTGGTCAGATTTGTTGCTGTACGGCCTGCCAGGGCTGCTTCTACTGGTGGGTATCCTGGCAGTGGTGATTCGCATCAACCGCCGCCTCAGCTCCGAGATAGCCAGGCGAGTCGACCTGGAGCAAGAGCTGCGCAGCAGCGAATACCACTATCGCGGACTGGTCGAAAGTCTATCGGCGATTGCCTGGGAAGCACGGGTCAGCGACTTCACCTACAGCTACGTCTCGCCCCACGCCGAAGAATTGCTCGGCTATCCGCTCAGCCATTGGCTCATCCCGGGGTTCTGGCGCAACATCATTCACCCGGCCGACCTCATCCGCGCGCAGACCTATTGCGACCACGAGGTGCTTGCCGGGCGCGACCATTGCATCGACTACCGGGTGATAACCGCCGACGGTCGCTGCCTGTGGGTACGGGACATCGTCAGCCTGATCGAACACGGCCATGAGCCATTGATGCGCGGGTTGATGATCGATATCAGTGAAGCCAAGCACACCGAGGAAGCGTTGCGCCTGTCCGAACAGAAGTTCGGATCGGTGTTTCGCCAGTGCCCGGACATTCTGGTCATCGCCCGGCTGCTGGACGGCTGCCTGCTGGAAGTCAACAAAGCCTTTGAAGAGCAGATCGGCCTGAGCGCCGACCAGGTGGTAGGCAAGAGCGCCACCGACCTGGATATATGGGGCATACAGGGTGTGGGCCCGAGCCTGTTGCAGCGTCTGCAAGCCGGAAGTATTCGCAACCTGGAGATGCCCTTTCGGCGCAGTAACGGCCAGGTCTTCACCGGGTTGATCTCCGCGGAACCGTTTGACCTCGACACCACCCCGGCGCTGGTCGTGGTGGTCCGTGATATCAGCCAGCTCAAGGAAACCCAGCAACAGTTGCAGACCTCCGAAGAGAAGTTTGCCAAGGCCTTCCACGCCTCGCCCGATGGCCTGCTACTGTCCCGGCAGAGCGATGGCTTGCTGATCGAGGTCAACGACGGTTTCAGCCGTATCACCGGTTTCAATAGCGCGCTTTCGGTGGACCGTTCGACGCTCGACCTGGGCATCTGGGTCAACCTCAACGAGCGCAAGCAGATGCTCGACCTGCTGCAACGGGACGGCTTCGTCAAGGATTTCAGCTGCCATATCCGCCGCAACGACGGGCAGATCCGACTCTGCGAGGTGTCCAGCCGTCCGCTGCCCATCGGCAACGAAGACTGCATGCTGACCATCGCCCGGGACATCACCGAACGCCACCTCATGCAGGAAAAACTGCAACAGGCCGCCACGGTCTTCGAAAGCACCGCCGAAGGCGTATTGATCACCGACACGCAGCAGCACATCAGCGCCGTGAACCGCGCCTTCACCGAGATCACCGGCTACAGCGAAACCGAAGCCTTGGGTCATACGCCCCGCTTGCTCGCGTCCGGCCTGCACGACAGCGCGTTTTACGCCGCAATGTGGCATCAACTGACGGCCGAAGGGCACTGGCAAGGCGAGATCTCCAACCGCCGCAAGAACGGCGAGCTCTACCCCAGCTGGTTGACGATCAGCGCCGTCCGCAACCGGGAACAACAGATCACGCACTTCGTCGCGGTGTTCGCTGACATCTCCAGCCTCAAGCACGCCCAGGCTCGCCTCGACTACCAGGCACACCACGACCCGCTGACCGGCCTGCCAAATCGCACCCTGTTCGAAAGCCGTCTGCTGACGGCCCTGAACAACCAGCAGGAAAACGGCGGCCAGGGCGCGGTCCTGTTTCTCGACCTGGACCGTTTCAAGCACATCAACGACAGCCTCGGGCACCCGGTCGGCGACCTGCTCCTCAAGGGCATCGCCGTGCGACTGCGAGAACAACTGCGCGATATCGACACGGTCGCGCGACTGGGCGGTGACGAATTCATCATCCTGCTGCCCGGCCTGCAACAGCCCAGCGATGCCGAGCACATCGCGCATAAACTCTTGAATTGCTTCGCCGCGCCATTCCAGGCCGGCGAACATGAGTTTTTCATCAGCGCCAGCATCGGCACCAGCCTGTATCCGCAAGACGGCGGCGATGTCGCCACGCTGGTCAAGAATGCCGATGCGGCGATGTACCGTTCCAAGGCTAAGGGTCGCAACCGGGTTGAAAGCTACACCCGCGATCTCACGGCCCAGGCCAGCGAACGCGTCGCCTTGGAACACGAACTGCGACGGGCCATTGAACGCAACGAGCTGTCGCTGTCCTTCCAGCCGAAAATCAGTCTCGCCGACAACCGGCTGGTGGGCGCCGAAGCGCTCATTCGCTGGACGCACCCGACCTTCGGTGACGTGCCGCCCGAACATTTCATCCCGTTGGCGGAAGAAAACGGCATGATCCTGCAGATCGGCGATTGGGTATTGGAAAGCGCATGCCGCCAGCTCTGCGAGTGGAACAGCAGCCATGAAAGCCTTGGCCCGCTGTCGGTCAACCTCGCGGGAGCCCAACTGCGCCAACCCAACCTGCTGGGCCGCATCGAACAACTGCTGCGGGAAAACCAGCTTGAGCCTGGCCTATTGCAACTGGAGATTACCGAAAACTTCATCATGAGCCAGGCCGAAGAGGCGCTCACGGTGCTCCATCAGCTGAAGAAACTCGGCGTGCAACTGGCCATCGACGACTTCGGCACCGGCTATTCCTCCCTGAGCTATCTCAAGCGACTGCCGCTGGACATCCTCAAGATCGACCAGTCATTTGTCCGCGGTCTGCCTGACGACCCCCACGATGCCGCCATTGTGCGAGCAATCATCGCCCTGGGGCGCAGCATGCAGTTCACCATCATCGCCGAAGGCGTCGAAACCCTGGCCCAACAGCAATTCCTCACCGAAGAAGGCTGCGAACAGATCCAGGGCTACATCGTCAGCCTGCCCCTCTGCGCCGAGGAATTCGCCGCAACGTTTCTGCGTATGACCGTATCGGATTTTTCGGATAGCACAGCCGAGAAACCGTCGCTATAATCCGCGGCCTACTGAGGGCCCATAGCTCAGTTGGTTAGAGCAGAGGACTCATAATCCTTTGGTCCACGGTTCGAGTCCGTGTGGGCCCACCAAATTGAAAGCCGCGCATTGCGCGGCTTTCGTCGTTTCCAGGGTACAAGGATTTAATGAATCACTTGATGCCAAGTGATCGATCCAGCGAGATCGCACCGCCGCCGCGGGCGACGATGAGCAATAGCAAGCCTGCCCAGGAAAGGTGGGTTGCCCAGGCGTCAGGGTAGACAAACACCTCGATTACCAGCGTCATGCCCAGCAATGCCAATGCCGACAGGCGCGAGAACAGGCCCAGCACCAGCAGCAACGGAAAAAGATGCTCACTGTAGGTTGCCAGGTGCGCGGCCAGTTCCGGTGTGACCAGCGGCAGTGCGTATTCTGTGCGAAACAGCTCGTAGGTGCTGGGCGTGATCGTCAGAAAACCACTGACCTTGGTGCGCCCTGACATCAGGAAGATGGCTGCGATGGATAGCCGCGCAACCAGCACCAACAACGAGTCACCCAGCATCGCGCCAAGTCGGTCTGCGATGCTGCTCCACATGCCCCGCAAGGATTTGTCGGCTGTGGACGAAGGATTTCTTATGGCGTCCATGATCTGCTCCGCTGGCTAAGTTGCGGTTATGGGATGCTTACAGAGGCGAACGCGTCGGCGCTGAATAAGCGGGTAATGAGTTCTGAAAAATCCAGGTCAGGCTGAACCTCAAAGGCCTTTTCCGCGGCCTGTTCGAGCGGTAGATGGGCTGCGCAGGCATCCAGGAACCTGCAATCGGCAGCACTGGCGGCCTGCCAAAGAACCTTGCCTTGCTTGCGCGTCAGCAGCGCTCCTTCGCCTCGCCAATCGAGTTCATCGGGCATGTCCCGCCCTTCACGATTGAACCGCCAAAGGGTGTAGGCGGGGTTGTCCGGGAACCACGCCCACCGGCAAGCGGCCTTCGGTGTGAGTCGGCTGCGGGCCAAGTCCTGTGGGGGCAGCTTCGCCAGTTCGCTCGGATCGACGTCGGGTTCATCTTCGGCGCAATGGACGTGCGTCCAGAGCAGATCAAGGCGGGCGACGTCGCCCAGATAAGGCATTTCCCGCGCGTGCTCGAAAGCGTCGAGAAAATCCGGGAATCCAGCCCCGTAATGCAACAACCGGGAATCGGTCGGGGGCGCCTGCCGGGCATGAAGCGTCGCGGCAGCCTTGAGCCACTCTGTACCGACCAAGCGTTCGACGGTGGGAAAGTTCGCCAGTAATGCGTCCACCGATCCTTTGAGAACAGTATTGCGGTACACCATGAAACCGGGCTGTTCGATCAGCGCGGTCATTCCAGTCGAATGTCGCTCATATAACGCGTCGACGAACGCATCCTGGAAACTTGCCAGCGAGGTGTTCATATCGTCACTTCCGATATACGCCGGCTGCCGATGCTCAACAACCCCTGCGCCCTGTCTCGTTCAGCCAGCAAGACATCGAACCCGGGAATATTGTCGTCGCGCTCGATCAAGGTCGGGCGCCTGCCGATCCGGTCGATAACGCGTTGATACAACAACCAGACATCATCAGCGATGGGCGCATCGTGAGTATCGATCAGTAGTTGCGTGTCCCCCGGATCCACTGCGTGACCTGCCAAATGTATTTCCATGATCGCCTTGGCCGGAAAGGCATCCAGATACTTCGACGCATCGAAGCCCAGGTTATGCGCGCTGATATGGACGTTATTGATGTCCAGCAACAACCCGCAGCCAGTCCTTGTACTCAGTTCGGTCAGGAACTCTACTTCGCTGAATTCATGCCCCGGCAAACTCAGATAATGAGTGGGGTTTTCAATGGCAATCGAACGTCCCAGGGCGTCTTGTGTTCGTTGGATATTGCTTGCGATGCGCTGCAATGCCTCGACTGTACGAGGGAATGGCAACAGATCAGGATGATATTGGCCACGCCATGCGGACCAGGCCAGATGTTCGGAAATCAATGCAGGCTGTACACGGTCGACCAGTGCCTTGAAACGCTTCAGATGGCTTTCGTCCGGTGGGCAATCGGCAGCCAGTGAAAGTGAAACACCGTGCAGCGACAGCGGGTGCTGGCTCCCGATTGCCTCCAGCCACGCGAGACGGGGGCCACCTTCAACCATGTAGTTTTCCGGATGAACTTCTAACCAGAGTCCCTCGGCAGCGCAGTCAAGCGCATCGGAGTAATGGTTCGGTTTCAGGCCGAGTCCGGCCCCCATCTGGAATACGTTTTTCATGATCGGTGAACCCCCTTGGCACTGCGATTACATAGGCGTAAGAGAGCCCATGCCTTTTGGCGTCTTGATGGAGGTGCACGTACCGGCAGGCACGTTTTTCCAGGCATTGGCCTGATAGTCCATTTTGGCGGTGCCCGCACAGGTCGTGCCTGCCCCCGCTTTGCAATCGTTCTTGCCGGCCATGGAAACGCCGTAGCATTTTTCCATGGCGCCTGCTGCGGCAGGCGTTTCTGCGGCGATGGCACCGGCGGCGAACGAAGAGAAGGCAACGGCGAGGGCGGCAAGTTTGAGGTTGTTCATGATGTGCTCTCCAGAAAATGGGTTGGTCGCTGCATCAATGCTTGGGCATTGTGTTTGCGATCCACCAAGTAGTTCGATGCCGTTCCGGATTCGGTTACAGCGACCACAAAATATTTTTGGGGCCAGCAAAAAATGCCTCACGCCGGGAAGCCGCATGTAAGATTCGCTGCCGGCATTAGCAGCAACGAGATAATTTTCCCTTTCGTGTAACCAGAGCGAACGATGGAACGAACTACGGATAACGATGCTTTGCGCAGCCGAGAGCTCCATCTTCAGGCCTTGTTTCTCTCCGGCCTGGATGGAGACGAAAGGGCTTATCGCACGTTTCTATCGGAGCTAAGCGGTCATCTTCGCGGCTTTTTACGCTCAAGGCTTCAACAGCGCCCCGGAGACATCGAAGATCTGCTGCAAGAGGTTTTACTGGCCGTTCATAATGCGCGCCAGACGTATCAAGCAGATCAACCGTTGACGGCATGGGTCTTTGCCATTGCGCGTTACAAGCTCATCGACTTTTTCCGTGGGAGATCACGCCATGACGTGTTCAATGACTCCCTCGACGATGCGGCAGAGCTGTTTGCCGAGCCGCATCTTGAACCTGCGCAGGCCAGTCGCGACCTGGGCAAGTTGCTTGAGCAACTACCTGAACGCCAGCGTCTACCTATCGTACGCGTGAAACTGGAAGGGCTGTCTGTGACGGAAGCCGCTCAAACGACGGGGTTATCCGAGTCTGCGGTGAAGATAGGGATACACCGAGGGCTGAAAGCCCTGGCGTCGAGAGTGAGAGGTGCACGATGAAGACTGATGATTTGATTTCCCTGCTCGCCTCGGGCGTGACCCCGGTCGATCGAAGGGCGCCCGCCAAGCGATTCAGTATCGCGGTGCTGGCCGGCCTCCTGGGCGCCCTTTTTCTGGTGGTCGCACTGAAAGGCGTGCGCCCAGACTTGGGCCAGGTCATGGCGACACCGATTTTCTGGGCCAAGATCGCGTTTCCGCTCTGCCTGATGATCGGCACGCTGGGCATGGTCATGAGGCTGGCCAGGCCTGGAGTGGCCTCGGGACCCGGCAAGATCCTTATCGTCGCAGCTGTCACTGCGGTATGGGTCGGCGCGATCTATGTCCTCATGGTGACCGCACCTGATGATCGCGTCGCCGTCATTCTGGGCGATACCTGGCGGGTGTGCGCGCTCAATATAACCCTGCTGTCGATTCCGGGATTCATCGCGGTGTTCTGGGCGCTACGCGGTCTCGCCCCCACCAACCTGACGCTTACAGGAGCCTGCGGCGGACTGCTGGCAGGCTCAATGGCGACGATTGCCTATTCTCTTCATTGTCCCGAAATGCAGGTCCCATTTTGGGCATTCTGGTACTTGTTGGGCATGTTGGTGCCGACGATACTGGGCGCTCTGCTCGGGCGACGCTGGCTGCGCTGGTAGCAGGCCCTTCGGTTTTTCCAGGGCCCTACGACTGCGACGCCACGCGCCTCTACTTAGTGTCGGTTCACCTACGACAAGAAACCCCATCCCACCGAGACCTCCATCATCACCAGCCCCAGCCTGTCCCGACTGTTCCTCGAACTCTTCTGGCAACTCGGCATCCTGGTGGTGCCAGCCTTTTTCGTCACCATCCTGCCGCCGCCGCTGGCCTTGCTGGCGGTGGTATTGCTCGGTTTGCTGATGGGGCTGGCCGCGCGGCTGGGCTTTCAGGCGACGGGCCGAGGCATTGCCCGCCTGACGGTCGGAGCGGTGTTTGGCCTGGGCTTCAGCCTGGGCCGGGCGCTGCCCGAGTGGTGGGGCATCCTTGTAGCGATCGTCGCGATCATCGTCGGCCTTGCCTGCGTCAGCAAATGGGAGCGACGCCTTGGGCTCGCGCCGGTTGCCACCAAAGGGCCAAGCGCCTGGGGTGGCAGCGAGCCGCAATTGACGCCTGAAGGCGAACCGATCCGGCAGTTCAACCACAGCGAAATCGCCATGGGCGGCCCTGTTCATTGCGATTATCTGTTCCCCGATGGTGTGCTTCTGCAAGGGCTTGGTTCTTCGGCGATGTTTTCCAGCGACAGCCGTTATTTCGCCGCGCCCGTACCATCCCGGCAGGAATGGGGGCTGGTCATCCTCGACCGTCAGCAGCGCAAGGTCTACCGCTGCGCCGAAAGCGAGTTCTGGGAACTGGATTCTTTCAATCCTGACGAACTGATCGGCCGTCATAGCCCCCTGGTGGACAACGGCGCTCGCCAAGCGCGGCTGGAGGATCTGCTGCGAACCGCACAGGTGGCGGACCTGGTTCCCGTCGCGGATCTGTGGCTTGAACCAGGCTGGCACCCGGACAATGTAGCGCCCACCTTCGAGCGGCCCAGCGCCGACGGCCAGCATCGCCTGGAGGGCGATCTATTGCTGCCCGCGACCTTCCGTGATCTGGACCAGCCATTGGCGCCGCTGTATTCCCCGCGCTATGCCATCAGCGTCGACGGGCAGCCGTCGGGGCTGGTCATGGCAGCCGATGCACCTTTGGTCTGGGGCGCCACTGAACCCGCGCTGGTGTGTCTGGCCCGAGAGCAAGCCAACGATGCGGACAGCGATCAGTATTGGTTGTGGCAAGCGGGAAATGGCTGGCGCGCCCTGCCCTCGCCCTGGGTGAAAAGCGCCGCCGAGCCTTCCTTTTACTGGCATGAGTTGCTGAGTGTCGAGGCGAGCCATGTGCGTATCGGCGCGTATCTCGACTATCCACGACCGAGCTCCGGCCGTTACGGCTATCGCCTGGACAGCATCCACAGCGATACCGAAACCCAGACAGGTCACGACGCCCAGGGTCGCGTGCAGGTTGATGAATTCAAGCTGACCCGGATGGCCATCGTCATGCCGCTGGACAGTCGCGGCCGGCGAGGCGACTCGTGCATCGAGACACAACCGATGCTGGACGGCAAACGCGCGTGTCTGACCTGGATAGGCGACAACCCCGACGGGCTTGGGAGCTATCGCTGCCAGATCGGCGATTGGTCCTTGCCGGGAAGTTGGTTGCTTGATCATCGGGTCTCCGATTGCGGGCGCTACCTGGCGCTGCTGCCCTTTGAGCACGCAACGACAGTGGCGACCCACGCGGTGGTCGCAGACTTGCAGGAACGACGCCTGCTGCAAGGGCCCGCCCTGTGGGTGGAGCGGATACTCGATTTTCGCGATGGCCGCTTGAACCTTGCGGTGATCGCCGGTCGTCTCGATAGCAACGTCGAAAGCACCCCATTACAGCGTTTCAACGTCACCGCACCGGAGGTCGGCCGCGACTCGTCTTTCTGTCGTCCAAACGAGCAATACCGACTGTTCTACAACACCGTTCAGCTACAGCCGGAAGATTCGCAGCTCCACATCGTTGAGCCATGGCGCCTCGTAGACCGCCCCCAAGCGGCCACCGCCGACGGCGACTTCATCCAACCCGCGCCGAATGACCAGGATGCCGCCTGGCTATTCGGCAGCGAAACGGAATACGCCGACAGTTGGGTGCGTGCCGGTACGCCCCGCCTCGGCGGGCACCTGTTGACGGCGTCGGGTTGTGCATTGGTTGACCTGGCGCCGTCGATGGCCTGGTCATCCAATAGCCGATATCTGGCGTTGACCTGCATGGCAACCGACGTGACAGAACTCTGTGGAAACTACCGGGGCTGGCAGTTGCTGCTGCTCGATGTCCAAGACCATACGCTGCGGATACACCCGCGGTGGCTGGGTCATCGGCCGTTGTTTGAAAGCTTCGACGAGCAACGACTACAGGTACGCTGTTTCAAGCGCGATTGGGAAATTGAAGGCAATGACGACCGAGGTTCGGTGCAGGCGTTTTCACTGGGCGACTTGCTGCAGTTGCCGGCCGAGCCCCTGATCGGCCAGGACGGTCTTTGGCTCAGGTCTTCCCAGGCGCACCTCGCCCCGGCTTGGCGAGCGCTGGCCTTGCCTGCCACCCGCTACTTCGAACGCCGGAGCCTGTAACATGCCCGCCATTGATGCCTGCGCCGGAGCTGACCTTGACTGATACCCGCCCTCCCGTCCTCGACGAAATCGATCGTCAACTGATCGCGGCGCTGCAAATCAACGCGCGGGAAAGTGTTGCGATGCTGGCTCGGCAATTGGGCATTGCCCGCACGACCGTGACCTCGCGCTTGGCTCGACTGGAGAAAACCAAGGTCATCACCGGCTACGGCGTGCGTCTTGGGCAGCGAGTGATCGATGGCGGTCTGCAGGCTTATGTCGGCATCAAGGTCCAGCCACGCTCCGGCAAGGACGTATTGCGACGCCTGAGCGCGATGGCCCAGGTCCAGCAGTTATGCGCGGTCAGCGGCGAATTCGATTACGTGGCCTGGTTGCGCACGGATTCGCCGGAGCAGCTGGATCAGTTGCTGGACCAGATCGGCAGCGTGGACGGGGTGGAGAAAACCACCACCTCGATCATCCTCAGCAGCAAGATCGATCGGGGCCAGCCGGTCTAAAGCCAACCCAAAAACCTGTGGGAGCGGGCTTGCTCGCGATAGCGGTGTGTCAGTCAACATTCTCATGGCTGATCCACCGCTTTCGCGAGCAGGCTCGCTCCCACATGGGACCAGGATTCGTCATTACGATTGCGAGATTGCTACAAATGACGAAAAACAGCGCAAAACGACGACACATTGCGTCTTATTAACGTGTTTCTCCCTCTCTAGAATGGCTGGCATCTTTTCCTATACTCAGACGCGAACGTCGCGTCGAGTCGCCCATCAAGGTCCGCCATGAACAAGAACAATCGCCACCCAGCAGACGGCAAGAAACCCATCACCATTTTTGGGCCGGATTTTCCGTTCGCCTTTGACGACTGGATCGAACACCCGGCCGGCCTGGGCGTCATTCCGGAACATAATCACGGCGCCGAAGTGGCGATTGTCGGTGCCGGCATCGCTGGCCTGGTGGCGGCGTACGAGTTGATGAAGCTGGGCCTCAAGCCCGTGGTCTACGAAGCGTCGAAAATGGGCGGGCGCCTGCGCTCCCAGGCGTTCAACGGCGCCGAAGGCATCATTGCCGAGCTCGGCGGCATGCGGTTCCCGGTGTCGTCCACGGCGTTCTATCACTACGTCGACAAGCTGGGCCTGGAGACCAAACCCTTTCCCAACCCGTTGACTTCGGCCTCGGGCAGCACCGTCATTGACCTGGAAGGCCAGACTTACTATGCAGAAAGCATGGCCGACCTTCCCGCGCTGTTCCAGGAAGTCGCCGACGCCTGGGCCGACGCATTGGAGGCTGGCTCACGCTTCAGCGAGATCCAGCAAGCGATCCGCGACCGCGACGTACCGCGCCTCAAGGAACTGTGGAACACCCTGGTGCCGCTGTGGGATGACCGCACCTTCTATGATTTCGTCGCCACCTCCAAGGCGTTCGCCAAGCTCTCGTTCCTGCACCGCGAAGTGTTCGGCCAGGTCGGCTTCGGCACGGGCGGCTGGGACTCGGACTTCCCCAACTCGATGCTGGAAATCTTCCGTGTGGTAATGACCAACTGTGATGATCATCAACACCTGGTCGTCGGCGGTGTGGAACAGGTGCCTCACGGTATCTGGAAGCACGTGCCGGAGCGTTGCGCACACTGGCCAGCAGGCACCAGCCTCAATTCGCTGCACCTGGGCGCGCCTCGTGCCGGCGTGAAACGCATCGCTCGGGCCGATAATGACCGGTTCAGCGTCACCGACGTCTGGGGCGACACGCGCGAATATGCCGCCGTGCTGGTCACCTGCCAGACGTGGCTGTTGACCACCCAGATCGAATGCGAGGAGGCGCTGTTCTCGCAGAAACTGTGGATGGCCCTGGACCGCACCCGCTACATGCAGTCGTCGAAGACCTTCGTGATGGTCGACCGGCCGTTCTGGAAGGACAAGGATCCGGAAACCGGACGCGACCTGATGAGCATGACCCTCACCGACCGCCTGACCCGTGGCACCTACCTGTTCGACAATGGCGACGACAAGCCGGGCGTGATCTGCCTGTCGTATTCGTGGATGAGCGATGCGCTGAAAATGCTGCCTTATCCGGTGGAAAAACGGGTGAAGCTGGCCCTCGATGCCCTGAAGAAGATTTATCCGAAGGTGGACATCGCCGCGCGGATCATTGGCGAACCGATCACCGTGTCCTGGGAAGCGGACCCTTACTTCCTCGGCGCATTCAAGGGCGCCTTGCCGGGCCACTATCGCTATAACCAGCGCATGTACGCGCATTTCATGCAGGACGACATGCCAGCCGAACAAAAAGGGATCTTTATCGCCGGCGACGACGTCTCATGGACACCCGCCTGGGTTGAAGGGGCGGTACAGACCTCGCTCAACGCCGTGTGGGGAATCATGAAACACTTCGGCGGTGAGACTCACCCCGAGAACCCGGGTCCAGGTGATGTGTTCGACGAAATCGGTCCGATCGCCCTGCCCGAATAAAAGGAGTTGTCGATGCGCGTAGCCCTTTACCAATGCCCACCGTTGCCCATGGACCCGGCCGGCAACCTGCAGCGCCTGCATCAAATCGCGCTGGAAGCCAGGGGCGCGGATGTGCTGGTGGTGCCGGAAATGTTCCTCACCGGCTACAACATCGGGGTCGACGCGGTGAATGTCCTGGCGGAGGTCTACAACGGTGAATGGGCGCAGCAGATCGGCCGTATCGCCAAGGCGGCCGGCCTGGCGATTCTCTATGGCTACCCTGAACGCAGTGAAGACGGGCAGATCTACAACGCTGTCCAACTGATCGATGCCCACGGTGAACGCCTGGCCAACTACCGCAAGAGCCACCTGTTCGGTGACTTGGACCACACGATGTTCAGCGCCGGCGACGCGGCGTTGCCGATCGTGGAACTCAACGGCTGGAAGCTCGGTTTCCTGATCTGCTATGACCTGGAGTTCCCGGAAAACGCGCGGCGCCTGGCCTTGGCCGGCGCCGAACTGATCCTGGTGCCGACCGCCAACATGCAACCCTACGAGTTCATCGCCGATGTCACCGTGCGCGCACGGGCGATCGAGAACCAGTGCTTCGTCGCCTACGCCAATTATTGCGGCCACGAAGGCGAATTGCAGTATTGCGGCCAGAGCAGCATCGCCGCACCGGACGGCAGTCGGCCGGCGTTGGCGGGCCTGGACGAAGCATTGATCGTGGGCGATCTCGATCGACAGCTGATCGATGACTCCCGCGCGGCCTACAACTACCTGCACGACCGTCGCCCCGCGCTTTATGGCGACTTGCCTAAACACTGATCCGGCCTAATCCGCTAGCATGAGCGCATCCCCATCCTGGAAGCGCTCATGCCGGTCCCCGATCCCCTCCGCCCCCACATTGAAACCCTGGCCAACGGCCTGCAGGTGACATTGCGTCATGTTCCCGGCCTCAAGCGCTGCGCCGCTGTGTTGCGGGTGGCGGCTGGCAGCCACGATGCGCCCGAGGCTTGGCCGGGCCTGGCGCATTTCCTCGAGCATCTTTTCTTCCTGGGGACAGAACGCTTTCCTACCGGACAGCACCTGATGGCCTACGTGCAAGGTCACGGCGGGCAAATCAATGCGTGCACCAGCGAACGCACCACCGACTTTTTCCTGGAGTTGCCACCGGCAGCCCTGCCCGGCGGACTGGAACGGCTGGCCGATATGCTCGTCCATCCGCGCCTGGACGAAAACGATCAAATGCGCGAACGCGAGGTCCTCCACGCTGAATTCGTCGCCTGGTCCCAGGACGCGGCGGCCCAGCGACAGATGGCCTTGTACGAAGGGTTAGCGGCGAGACATCCGCTACGGGGCTTTCATGCGGGCAATCGCGACAGCCTCGGCGTATCACAGCCGGAATTCCAAACGGCACTGCGGGATTTCTACCAGTGTTTCTATCAGAGCGGCCAAATGACCCTGAGCCTGGCTGGCCCGCAGGACGTCGAAGCCTTGCGAACCCTGGCCATCCAATTCAGTGAGCACGTGCCCACCCATGAAGCAGCGATCCGGCAGGCACCGCCGAGGCTCATGGCGTCCGCCGGCGCCAGTTATCAGCAGACGCGGGAAGGCGGCCTCGACTTGCTGTTCGCCTTCGAACACCTGCCCGCCGCCTCGCCCCGAGCCTTGGATTTCCTGTGCCACTGGCTGAACAACCCTAAGCCTGGCGGCTTGCTCGCGACATTGCGCCAGCAAGGCCTGGCTGACAGCCTCAAGGCCACCGCGTTGTATGAATTTGCCGGCCAAGCGCTGCTGCATATCGAACTCAAGCTCGATAACGGACAAACACCCACCGATAGCCGACCGTTGCTGCGCGATTGGCTGGGCTTTTTTGCCGCCCAGGACGACTGGGCATCACTGCGCCAGGCATACACCACGCTTCGGCAACGTCAGCAAGAGACCGCGACCGCCTTGCAACTGGCGCGCTGGGACTGCGAAGGACGCGAAGGTCCGCTGTCGGAAAACGACTTGATACGCCTCAGGGAAATCCTCAGGCAACTGCACGCTGTGGAGAACGTCGCCGGACAATGGCACGTGCCAGCGCCCAACCCATTTCTGCAAACCATCAGTGAACCACCCCGCGCCGGTTTGATCCGCGGCCAGACCAGCGCCCACCGTGGCTTGCGCACATTTGCCCAGGACCGCAGCCGGGGCCGCCGGGAGCGCTCGCCCATGCAGTTCAGCCAGGCATTGCCGGACACCTCACCTGAGGGTGCGGTGTATCTGCGCTGGCAATTGCCGGCACAAACCCCGCTCAGTCTGAAATCCAGGCTTGATCGGCAGTTGGCGGACTTGCAGGAAGATGCCCGGCAGGCCGGTGTCGACATCGCCTTTGAACCCAGCGGCCAGCAATGGCTATTGAAACTGCTCGGCTTGCAGGCACCGATGCCGTTGGTCCTTGAGCACTTGCTGACGAAGCTGGGACAGCCACTGCCGCCCGTCCCGGCCCGGGACGACGCGCCGCTGATACCGATCCGACAGCTGTTGCGCGAATTGCCGAATCATTGCCAGCAAAACCCACGGTCATCCTCGCAACCCTCATCCGGCAGCGATCAGGGTGTCTGGGCGCACGCCCACTGGGACGGTTTGGCCGTCGGTCTGTCGGCAGCCACCCAGGCCGCCATTGGGCCCGTATTGGCGCGAGTCCCTGGTATCGCCCGAGAGGAAGCTCCGACAACGAGCGTGCCTGCGCCGATGCGTCGCTGGCATTCGCTCCAGACCCAAGGCGACGAACAGGCCGTGCTGCTGTTCTGTCCCACGCCCACCCAGGATTTGGCCGATGAAGCCGCGTGGCGCCTGCTTGCCCATCTGTGCCAAGTCCCGTACTACCAACGCCTGCGGGTCGAGTTGCAGTTGGGCTATGCGGTGTTCAGTGGCTTGAAACAGATCGACGGCCGGACCGGCTTGTTGCTGGGCGCGCAATCCCCCACGGCGTCGGCGGCGCAGTTGGTCGAGCACATGGAGCAGTTCCTGGACGGCTTGGTGGAGCTGATCGAGCAGATTGACGATGCGACCCTGGCCAGCCATCGACAAGCCCTGGGCAGCCAGCTGCAAAGTACCGTGCTGCCGGTTGCCCAGGTCGCCGAAGTGCTCTGGCAAGGCAAGCTGGCCGGTCGTCCCTCGGACTACCTTCAACAGTTACCCGACGCCATAACAGCTATCACGCGCAGACACTTGATAGACGCGGCCCAGCGCCTGGCCGCCGCCCATGGCGGACGGTATTGCCTGAGCAACGCGCCGTGTCCGGGAATGCCTTGGCAAGCGGGGCATTGATCGTTACGGACCGTGCAACGAGCTTTCTCAAAGAATCGCGGCGAACGAATTTGTCAGATTTAGTAACATAGCCGCCTAAGCATCTGAACATCTCCCTGCGGAGGTGGACTATATGTATAGGCTCCACCTGTACCATCTAACCGAAGCATCCCAACCAAAGGAGTATTCCCATGTCCTGGTCCAAACCCGCATATATCGATCTGCGTATCGGCTTCGAAGTCACCATGTACTTCGCCAGCCGTTGATAGCTGCAGGCGGTAGTAAGCAACACCACGCCTCGGTCATCCGGGGCGTTTTTTATTTCGGTTTGCAGATGGAGCGGCCATGTTCGTCCAGATTCTAGGTTCCGCCGCCGGCGGCGGTTTCCCCCAGTGGAACTGCAACTGCGCCAATTGCGCAGGTTTTCGCAACGGCAGCCTGCGGGCCCAGGCGCGTACCCAGTCGTCCATCGCGATTTCCGATGACGGCGTGAGCTGGGTGTTGTGCAACGCCTCACCGGACATCCGCGCCCAACTCCAGGGTTTCGCCCCTATGCAGCCTGGCCGGGCCCTGCGGGACACAGGCATTGGCGCGATCATCCTGATGGACAGCCAGATCGACCACACCACCGGCCTGCTCAGCCTGCGCGAAGGCTGCCCGCACCAGGTCTGGTGTACCGACATGGTCCATGAAGACCTGAGCACTGGCTTCCCGCTGTTCAACATGTTGACCCACTGGAACGGCGGGCTGAGTTGGAACCGCATCGAACTCGACCAGCGTTTCACCATCGCCGCCTGCCCGAACCTGCGCTTCACCCCGCTGCCGTTGCGCAGCGCCGCCCCGCCCTATTCACCGCACCGCTTCGACCCGCACCCGGGCGACAACATCGGGCTGATCGTCGAAGACCTGCGCACCGGCGGCAAGCTGTTCTACGCCCCAGGCCTGGGCAAGGTCGACGAGTCGTTGCTACAGATCATGGCCGGCAGCGATTGCCTGTTGGTGGACGGCACGATGTGGGACGACGATGAAATGCAGCGCCGTGGCGTCGGCACCCGAACTGGCCGGGAAATGGGCCACCTGGCCCAGAATGGTCCGGGCGGCATGCTCGAAGTGCTGGAGCAACTGCCCGAGCAGCGCAAGGTCCTTATCCATATCAACAACACCAACCCGATCCTTGACGAAGATTCGCCCGAGCGGGCCGAGCTGGTGCGCAGGAACGTTGAAGTGGCTTTCGACGGGATGAGTATCGAGTTGTAGGAAGGGCTGAACGACTGCGGGGACCAGCGGGCCTCATCGCGAGCAAGCTCGCTCCCACAGTTGTCCGAGTCGTACTGATATTGGATTCACAGCACAACCAGTGTGGGAGCGAGCGCGCTCGCGATGGGGCCTGCCCTGACACCACAGAACCCGCGGGTATTTCCCGGAGAACCAAAATGACTGACACCCCCCTGTCCCCCGCCGAGTTCGAAGCGGCCCTGCGTGCCAAGGGCGCCTATTACCACATTCATCACCCCTATCACGTGGCGATGTATGAAGGCCGCGCCACTCGCGAGCAGATCCAGGGTTGGGTCGCGAACCGCTTTTACTATCAGGTAAACATCCCGCTCAAGGATGCCGCGATCCTGGCCAACTGCCCGGACCGGGAGATCCGCCGCGAGTGGATCCAGCGGCTGCTCGACCATGATGGCGCCCCGGGCGAAGACGGCGGCATCGAAGCCTGGCTGCGGCTGGGCCAAGCGGTGGGACTTAACCCCGATCAACTGCGCTCCCAGGAACTGGTACTGCCGGGCGTGCGCTTCGCGGTGGACGCCTACGTCAACTTCGCCCGCCGGGCCAGTTGGCAGGAAGCCGCGAGCAGCTCGTTGACCGAACTGTTCGCCCCGCAGATCCACCAGTCGCGCCTCGACAGCTGGCCCCAGCATTACCCGTGGATCGACCCGACCGGCTACGAATACTTCCGCACCCGCCTGGGCCAGGCCCGGCGCGACGTGGAGCATGGCTTGGCGATCACGTTGCAGCACTACACCACGCGCGCTGGCCAGGACCGCATGCTGGAAATCCTCCAGTTCAAACTGGACATTCTCTGGAGCATGCTCGACGCCATGAGCATGGCCTACGAACTGAATCGCCCGCCCTATCACACCGTGACCGACCAACGGGTTTGGCATAAAGGAATTACCCTATGAGTTTCGATCGCAGCCAAACCCCCAACTGGCGCCCCGGCTATCGCTTCCAGTACGAACCGGCCCAGAAAGGCCACGTGCTGCTCTATCCTGAAGGCATGATCAAGCTGAACGACAGCGCTGCGCTGATCGGTGGCCTGATTGATGGCGAACGCGATGTGGCGGCAATCATTGCTGAGCTGGATAAACAATTTCCCGGTGTGCCAGAGCTCGGTGACGACATCGAGCAATTCATGGAGGTCGCCCGTGCACAGCACTGGATCACCCTTGCCTGAGAAGCCCGCCGTTGGCCTGCCGTTGTGGCTGCTGGCCGAGCTGACCTATCGCTGCCCGCTGCAATGCCCGTACTGCTCCAACCCGCTGGACTTTGCCGAGCAAGGCAAGGAGCTCAGCACGGAGCAGTGGTTCAAGGTGTTCCGCGAGGCGCGAGAAATGGGCGCCGCGCAATTGGGCTTTTCCGGCGGCGAGCCGCTGGTGCGCCAGGACCTGGCCGAGCTGATCGGCGAGGCGCGCAAGCTGGGTTTCTACACCAACCTGATCACCTCAGGCATCGGCCTGACCGAACAGAAGATCAGCGACTTCAAGAAGGCTGGCCTGGACCACATCCAGATCAGTTTCCAGGCCAGCGACGAGCAGGTGAACAACCTGCTGGCCGGCTCGAAGAAAGCCTTTGCGCAAAAACTCGAAATGGCCCGGGCGGTGAAAGCCCACGGCTATCCCATGGTGCTGAACTTCGTGACCCATCGGCACAACATCGACAAGATCGACCGTATCATCGAGCTGTGCATCGCCCTCGAGGCAGACTTCGTCGAACTCGCCACGTGCCAGTTCTACGGCTGGGCGCAGCTCAACCGCGTCGGCCTGCTGCCGACCCGGGAACAGCTGGTGCGGGCCGAGCGCATCACCAACGAATACCGGGCCAAGCTGGAAGCCGAAGGCAACCCGTGCAAGCTGATCTTCGTGACCCCGGACTACTACGAAGAACGCCCCAAGGGCTGCATGAACGGCTGGGGCAGCATTTTTCTCACCGTCACGCCGGACGGCACGGCATTGCCGTGTCACGGCGCCCGGCAGATGCCGGTGCAGTTCCCGAATGTGCGCGACCACAGCATGCAGCACATCTGGTACGACTCGTTCGGCTTCAACCGTTTCCGCGGTTACGACTGGATGCCCGAGCCCTGCCGCTCGTGCGATGAGAAGGAAAAGGACTTTGGCGGCTGCCGTTGCCAGGCGTTCATGCTCACGGGCGATGCCAGCAATGCCGACCCGGTGTGCAGTAAATCCGAACACCATGGGATAATTCTTCAGGCTCGCGAAGACGCCGAGCACGCCACGCAAACCATTGAGCAAATGGCCTTTCGTAATGAACGAAACTCACGCCTCATCGTTAAAGGCTGATCCGCTCAGCGCCGCCCAGGCTGTCGCGGCAGGCATCGACTTTGCCGAACTGCAACTCGGGCCCCTGGGCCTGTTCTGGAATGAATACCGCCCCGCTGACGGAGCCTGTCGGATCTGGCATTGGCGAGATGGCAAGGCGCATTGCCTGACCCCGGATGGCTTCAGCGTGCGCAGCCGGGTCTATGAGTATGGCGGCGGGTCGTTCTGCCTGAGCGATGACGGCGTGCTGTTTGTCAACGAGGCCGACCAACAGCTGTATCACCAATCGCTGGGAGACCCGCGCCCCGTGGCGTTGACCTCGGGTGAGCGTCGATATGGCGATCTGCACTTCGCCGCAGGGCATGTGCTAGCGGTCGAAGAACAGGCCAACCAGCATCGTCTGGTGTCGATCGGGCTGACCGATAATCAGCGATGCGTATTGGCCGAAGGCGCGGATTTCTATGCCGCGCCGATCCTGAGTCCGGATCAAAATCGTCTCGCCTGGATCGAGTGGAGTCGCCCGCACCAGTCCTGGACGGCCACGCGGCTGATGCTGGCCGAGCGCAACGATGCAGGTTGGGGCGAACCGGTCTGCGTGGCGGGTCACGGGGCGGAGGAGTCCATCCAGCAACCGCGCTTCGACGCTTCCAATCGTCTTTATTGCCTGACCGATCGAGGTGGTTACTGGCAGCCTTGGGGTGAGAACGCGGGTGTCCTGAAACCGTTGGCTGCCGCCGAAGTCGATCATGCCCCCGCGCCTTGGCAATTGGGCGGTTGTACCTGGCTGCCCGTCGACGAAGAAACTTACCTGGCGAGTTGGACCGAGGGCGGTTTTGGTCGGCTGGGCTTGTGCCATGGCGACGCAACCGAGGATTTCACCGGGACCTACAGCCGCTTTCGCAGCCTGGCGCTGGATGGGCGTTTCATCTACGCCATTGCCGCCTCGCCAACCAGCCCGTCGGCGGTCATTGCCATCGAACGACAGGGCCACGACATCACCGTGCTGGCTGGCGGCATTGCGCCGCTATTGGCCGAACAGATCAGCCGTCCACAGACCCTGCGCTACCCCGTTGCTTCAAGTGAAGCCCACGGGTTCTTTTATCCGGCCATGGACGCCAACCCGAAACCGCCGCTGGTGGTATTCATCCATGGCGGGCCGACTTCCGCCTGTTATCCGATATTTGATCCGCGCATCCAGTACTGGACCCAGCGCGGCTTTGCCGTGGCCGATCTCAACTACCGCGGCAGCAGTGGTTATGGCCGCGCCTACCGGCAGGCATTGCATCTGAATTGGGGCGTGGTGGACGTCGAGGATGCCTGCGCCGTCGTTGCGTACCTGGATGAGCAAGGCCTGGTCGATGGCCGCTGCGCCTTCATTCGTGGCGGCAGCGCCGGTGGGTATACGACCCTTTGCGCCTTGGCGTTCCGGGATGTGTTCCGTGGCGGAGCCAGCCTCTACGGCGTGAGCGACCCGCTTGCCCTGGGCCGCGCCACGCATAAGTTCGAAGGCGACTATCTGGACTGGCTGATCGGCGACCCGCACGTAGATGCCGGGCGTTACCGGGCCCGTACTCCGTTGCTTCACGCAGACCGGATCCGCGCGCCGATGATTTTTTTCCAAGGCGAGCTGGATGCCGTGGTCGTGCCGCAGCAGACCCGCGATATGGTCAAGGCATTGGAGGACAAAGGTGTTCCAGTGGAGGCGCACTACTACGCCGACGAGCGCCACGGCTTTCGCAAGGCCGTGAACCAGGCACATGCGCTGGAGCATGAGTGGTTGTTTTATCGAAAGGTAATAGGGGCTTGCTTATAAAAAAAGCGGCGCGCTTTTGTGGCGAGGGAGCTTGCTCCCGCTGGGTCGCGAAGCGGCCCCAAGCTTTTTGCGAACGCTGCGCAATCGAGCGGGAGCAAGCTCCCTCGCCACAAAGGGATCCTCAAATAAGGGAATCCTTTGACTGCAGGACTCTAGCGCTTGGCGATGATATACACCGCGTGCACGATGCCGGGGATATAACCCAACAGCGTCAGCAGGATATTCAGCCAGAAAGCCCCGCCGAAACCGACTTGCAGGAACACACCCAGCGGTGGCAGCAGGATGGCGATGATGATGCGAATGAAATCCATGGATGACTCCCTGATGAGCGATGGCCACGTTGCCATAGCCATGGACACCTGCCCGCTCGTCGGGGTTCAGTAATTGCTCGCGGGAGGCCTCGAAAGCGTCCGCCGATAAAAAACGCGGACAAAAGAAAACCCCGCCGAAGCGGGGCTTTGCAGACTGTTTCCCTGACATCCATTTCACTCCGCCTTCCTGGCAGAATCCTACGTGTCCGTGTTGTTACTTTTGCGCGTCCTGCGCTACGTCCATGGAAGCTAGATTAGCCCTGGATCCAATCGGACGATAGAGGGAAATCGCCAGCACGTCATGTAAGCATTTGCTTACATGACGGCATGTTTCAGAATTGGCCGGGTTCCAGCAGGAACAACGACTCACTGCCGGCCTTCACCGAAGCGCTCAGGGAATGGATCCGCGGCAACAGGCGGGCGAAGTAGAATCGCGCCGTGCCCAGCTTGCTGGCATAGAAACCATCCTGGCTTTCCTTGCCCAGGGCCGCCCTGGCCATGAGCGCCCACATGTAGGCGTATGCGGTGTAGCCAAATGCCTGGAGGTATTCCACCGACGCCGCGCCGATTTCGTTCGGGTTGTTTTTCGCCCGATCGAGCAGCCATTCGGTCAGTTCGTCCAGCGTGCCGACGGCATCGTTCAACGGCTTGGTGAACTCCGACAACTCGCTGCTTGCCGTGGCGGTGAAATGGCGAATCTCATCGGCGAACAATTTATAGAACGCCCCGCCACTGCCGACGATCTTGCGTCCCACCAGATCCAGCGCCTGGATACCGTTGGTGCCTTCGTAGATTTGTGTGATGCGCACGTCGCGCACCAGTTGCTCCTGGCCCCATTCGCGAATGTAGCCGTGACCGCCAAAAATCTGCTGGCCGTGAACGGTGGTTTCCAGACCCAGGTCGGTGAGGAAGGCCTTGGCGACGGGGGTCAACAGCGCGACCAGATCTTCCGCACGCTTGCGGGTGGCGGGGTCTTCGCTGAACTTCGCGGTATCCAGTTGCATCGCGACGTAGGTGGAGAACGCGCGGCCACCCTCGTTCGAGGCTTTCATGGTCAGCAGCATGCGACGCACGTCCGGGTGGACGATGATCGGGTCGGCGACCTTGTCCTTGTTCTGCGCGCCGGTTGGCGAGCGGCTTTGCAGGCGGTCACGGGCGTATTCGATGGCGTTCTGGTAGGAGCGCTCGCCGGTGGCCAGGCCCTGGATACCGACGCCCAGGCGCTCGTAGTTCATCATGGTGAACATCGCCGCCAGGCCTTTGTTCGGCTCGCCGACCAGATAACCCACGGCCTCGTCGAAGTTCATCACGCACGTGGCGGACGCCTGGATACCCATCTTGTGTTCGATCGACCCGCAGTTGGCCGCGTTCCGCGCGCCCAGGCTGCCGTCGGCATTGACCATGAATTTCGGCACCAGGAACAGCGAGATGCCTTTCGGCCCGGCCGGGGCGTCCGGGAGTTTCGCCAACACCAGGTGGATGATGTTTTCGGTGAGGTCGTGTTCGCCGCCAGTGATGAAAATCTTCGTACCACTGACCTTGTAGGAACCGTCAGCCTGGGGCTCCGCCTTGGTGCGGATGATCCCCAGGTCGGTACCGGCGTGAGGCTCGGTCAGGCACATGGAACCGGCCCAGACACCGGCGTACATGTTCGGCAGATACGCCGCTTTCAATTCCTCGCTTGCATGGGCGTTGATCGACAGGCAAGCCCCGGCGGTCAGCATCGGATACAGGCCGAAGGACAGACTGGCCGAGTTGACCATTTCCTCGACCTGGGCCGAAACGGCCTTGGGCATGCCCATGCCGCCATAAGCCGGATCACCGCCAACGCCGACCCAACCGCCTTCGGCGTAAGTCTTGTAGGCCTGTGGGAAACCTGCCGGCGTGGTGACAGCGCCGTCCGACCAGTGACAACCTGCTTCGTCAGCTGCACGACTGAGGGGGGCGACGCTTTTACTGGTGACCTTTCCGGCTTCCTCCAGAATCGCTTCGACAGTTTCAGCATCCACGGTCTCGGCCAGCGCCGGCAGTTGGGCCCAGAGTTTTGCGACCTCGAACACTTCATTGAGGACGAAGCGCATATCGCGCAGGGGCGCTTTGTAGTCAGCCATGGCAAACCTCGCAAGATCTAAACAATTGGTTCGTAGGAAAGCGGTTTCGCAATGGGCCAGAGTGTACCCCAACAACTTTTGCGACACATAGGGTCAACCCATGACTGTTTTGTTATTTTTAGTCACGGCCAAAAGTTGATGTTTTACCGTGGCGAGGGAGCTTGCTCCCGCTGGGGTGCGCAGCAGCCCTCTTTTGAGCGCTACGCACTGGAGCGCCAGCCCGGTCACGCGGGAGCAAGCTCCCTCGCCACGGAGAATGTCTCAGCCCATCAAAGCGCAAACAACTCCGCCGGCAACTTCATCAGGCATTCACTCCCAGCCTCGACGGCGGCCCGATGAGCGGTCGTGCGCGGCAGCAGGCGCTTGAAATAAAACTCACAGGTCGCCAGCTTGGCCCGGCAAAAATCTCCATCGCCGTCGCCACTGTCGAGCTGTGCCTGGGCCACCAACGCCATCCGCAGCCACAGATAGGCCAGGATGATGTAGCCGCTGTACATCAGGTAATCCACCGAGGCAGCCCCTACCTCATCGGGGTTTTTCATGGCTGCCATGCCAACCTGGGTCGTCAGTTCGCCCCACTGCCGGTTGAGGCCATCGAGCTGCGCAACGTATCCGTCGAGCTGCGGATGCCCGGCATTGGCGGCGCAGAACTTGTGGACGACCTTGGTGAAGCCGCGCAGTAACTTGCCCTGACTGCCCAGGATCTTGCGCCCCAGCAGGTCCAGGGCCTGGATGCCATTGGTGCCCTCATAGATCGGCGCGATCCGACAGTCGCGCACCAGTTGCTCCATGCCCCATTCGCGGATAAAACCGTGGCCGCCAAACACCTGCATGCCGTGGTTGGTCACCTCCAGTCCGGTATCGGTCATGAAGGCTTTGCAGATTGGCGTGAGAAAAGCCAACAAGTCTTCGGCCTCCTGGCGGGCGGTTTCGTCGCTGCTCAGGTGCGCAGTGTCGAGCAATTGCGCAGTGAAATACGTCAGCGCCCGGTTGCCTTCGTTGAAGGCCTTCATCGTCAACAGCATTCGACGCACGTCGGGATGGACGATGATCGGATCGGCGACTTTTTCCGGTGCCTTGGGGCCAGTCAGCGAACGCATCTGCAAACGATCGTTGGCGTACTTGATCGCGCCCTGGAAACTCGCCTCGCCCAAACACAGGCCCTGCATGCCAGTGCCGAGGCGGGCGTGGTTCATCATGATGAACATGCAATTGAGGCCCTTGTTCGCCTCGCCGATCAGGAAACCCTTGGCGCCGTCAAAATTCAGCACGCAGGTGGCCGAGGCCTTGATGCCCATCTTGTGCTCGATCGACCCGCAGGAAACGCCATTGCGTCCCCCGGCCTCGCCCGTGGCGTCCGGCAGGAACTTCGGCACGATGAACAGCGAGATACCCTTGGTGCCGGCCGGCGCATCCGGCAGCTTGGCGAGCACCAGGTGAATGATGTTGTCGCTCATGTCGTGCTCGCCGGCGCTGATGAAGATCTTGCTGCCAGTCACTGCGTAACTGCCGTCAGCCTGAGGCACGGCGCGGGTCTTGATGATCCCAAGGTCGGTGCCGCAGTGGGCTTCGGTCAGGCACATGGTGCCGGTCCACTGGCCGGCGGTGAGTTTGCTGAGATAGGTCTGCTTCTGCTCCTCGGTGCCGTGGGCGTGGATGGCCGACATGGCCCCGTGGGTCAGGCCGGGATACATGCCCCAGGACGTGTTGCTCGACCCGATCATTTCGCTGATGACCAACCCCAGGGAACTGGGCAGGCCCTGGCCACCATACGCCGGATCCGCCGCCAGGCCGTGCCAGCCGCTTTCCACATACTGTGCGAAAGCCTGCTTGAAACCTGTAGGCGTAGTCACCACGCCATTGTCGAAATGGCAGCCCTCTTCGTCACCTGGGCGATTGAGTGGCGCCAGCACGTGCTCGCAGAACCGGGCGCCTTCCTCGAGGATGGCGCTGACCATATCCGGACTGGCATCGCTGGCACCCAGTTCGGCATAGCGGCCATGGAAATCGAAGACGTGGTCGATCAGAAAGCGCATGTCACGCAGGGGGGCTTTGTACTCGGGCATGGTGGTTTTCTCCGGTAGCAGATCGTTCCAACCTACTGCCGGCCATCAAGCCTCACAATCACAGTCCAGACGCTGAATGCGCCATCATCACTCAACCCGCGGCGGCTTCCATGCGCACCGCGCCGCGACGATTCTGGCCGAAGGCGATCACACAGTTTCGACCCGCGCCCTTGGCGTTATAGAGCGCCTGGTCTGCCGATTTGAGCACTTCTTCGGGCGTACGCTGCTCGATGCGCTCGGCCACGCCGATGCTGACGGTCACCGATACGCTGGAGGCGCCAGCGCCGGCGCGACGCTGGCGCCCTTGTTGATCGTCCTGGGGGCGGCTGTCGGGATTGCGCAGTTGAATCGCGTACGTCTCGATGGATTGGCGGATGACTTCCAGATGGGGCATGCACTCATCAATGGTCTTGCCTGCGAACACCAAGGCGAATTCCTCGCCGCCGTAGCGATACGCCCTACCGCCACCGCCGATCTTCGACAGCTTGCTGGCCACCAGGCGCAGCACCTGGTCGCCGACGTCGTGGCCGTGGGTGTCGTTGAATTTCTTGAAATGGTCGACGTCGCTCATTGCGAGCACGTAATTGCGCCCCAGGCGCTGCATGCGTTCGTTCAGCGCCCGACGTCCCGGCAGGCCGGTGAGTTCGTCGCGGAAGGCCATTTGATAAGCCTCGTGGGCAACCGCGGCGGCGATCATCAACATCACTTGGCTGCACATGATGTTCAGGGTGAACGGCAGGATGAAGGTTTTCGGCAGCATCCAGAACAAGCCAAGCAAGCCCACCAATTGCGCCGCGTGCAGCGGCCGGGGGTTGCGCCAGTATTGCCAGGCCAGCAGCAGGAACGCAGCCGCGAACATTGGGTAGGACAATTGGATCAGGCTCATCCAGGCGCCGTGCAACGCGGGCCAGCGGATCTCCGAAAGCCACAACAACAACGGCTGGGGGAAACTTTGCTCCAGCGCCAGGGCCACGCTGCCGAAGACCAGCAACACCGCGAACCGGGCCACCATGTCCTGGAACAGATGGGTGCGCTCCTGCCACGCGGCGAACAGCCCGAACAACAGCGGCAGCAGCAGGCAGACGAGATGGAAGACCACCGCCGCGTCTTCACGCACCTTGCCGTTATCGCGGTAAAAATCGGTCTGGGTATCCAGCAGGAAGTAGGCGATGTACACCGTGACCATCAGAAACAGCTCGCGCTGACGGCGGTAGACGGCGCAATACGCGCCTCCCAGAAGCAGCACCAATGTAGGCAGCACATTGAACAGGGAGGTGAAGAAGACGTTGAGATCCTTGACGTAGGCAGCCGCAAGCCCCGACAACAACAGCAGCAGTGACGGTAGGAAATGGCTCAGACGTACAGCGGAAGAACGCGGCAAGGGTAAAGCTCCGACCCGGCTGATCAAAGATGGCATTGTGCATGCGAGGTGTGACCGATGTCACACTGCCATCGCTGTAACGGCAGGTGGGGAAGTTTTCTTAGGGTTGGGTTGGATGAATATTGTTTCAGGATCACAGTTGATGCCCACAAAGAAATTGTGGTGACCATGAAAAAGCCGCTGCTCCCGAAGAAGCAGCGGCTTTGTGAAGAACCGCGTAAGGCTTAGTAGCCCAGCGCGAAGTCTTCTTCTTTCATGTCCATCAGGTTGTTGGCGCCCGACAGCATGGCCGCAACGTGAGTGCGGGTGCGCGGCAGGATGCGCTGGAAGTAGAAGCGCGCAGTCTGCAGCTTGGCGGTGTAGAACGCTTCTTCGCTGGTGCCGGCTGCGAGTTTCTCCGCCGCCAGGCGCGCCATGTCGGCCCAGAAGTAAGCCAGGCAGGCATAGCCGGAATACATCAGGTAATCCACCGAGGCCGCGCCCACTTCTTCGCGATCCTTCATGGCGGCCATGCCGACCTTCATGGTCAACTCGCCCCATTCCTTGTTCAACGCAGCCAGGGGTTCCACGAACTCCTTGACCGCTTCGTTGCCTTCGTTGCCCTGGCAGAACTTGTGGACGATCTTGGTGAAGCCCTTGAGCGCTTCGCCCTGGGTCATCAGCACTTTACGACCCAGCAGGTCGAGGGCCTGGATGCCGGTAGTGCCTTCGTACAGCATCGAGATACGGCTGTCGCGCACGTTCTGCTCCATGCCCCACTCGGCGATGAAACCGTGACCGCCGTAGATCTGCACGCCATGGTTGGCCGATTCGAAGCCGACTTCGGTCATGAAGGCCTTGGCGATCGGCGTCATGAACGCCAGCAGCGCGTCGGCTTTCTTCTTCTCTTCTTCGTCCACACCATACTTGACGATATCGACCTGCTTGGCGGTGAAGTAGACCATCGCCCGGTTGCCTTCGGCGAAGGCTTTCATGGTCAGCAGCATGCGGCGCACGTCAGGGTGGACGATGATCGGGTCAGCGGCCTTGTCCGGCGCTTTCGGGCCAGTCAGGGAACGCATCTGCAAGCGATCACGGGCGTATTTCAGGCCGCCCTGGAAGCCGATCTCGGCGTGGGCCAGGCCTTGCAGCGCGGTGCCCAGGCGTGCGGTGTTCATAAAGGTGAACATGCAGTTCAGGCCCTTGTTCGCCGGGCCGATCAGGAAACCGGTGGCCGCGTCGAAGTTCATCACGCAGGTGGCGTTGCCGTGGATGCCCATCTTGTGTTCCAGGGAACCACAGCTCACGGCATTGCGCTGGCCGACGGTGCCATCGGCGTTAGGCAGGAATTTCGGCACGATGAACAGCGAAATGCCCTTGGTGCCGGCCGGTGCGTCCGGCAGGCGTGCCAGCACGATGTGGACGATGTTGTCGGCCATGTCGTGTTCACCGGCCGAAATGAAGATCTTGGTGCCGGTCACTTTGTAGGAACCATCGGCCTGAGGCTCGGCCTTGGTGCGCAGCATGCCCAGGTCGGTGCCGCAGTGAGGTTCGGTCAGGCACATGGTGCCGGTCCATTCGCCGGACACCAGCTTGGTCAGGTAAGCCTCTTGCTGCTCGGGCGTACCGTGTTCGGAAATGGTGTTCATCGCACCATGGGACAGGCCCGGGTACATGCCCCACGACCAGTTGGCTTCGCCGACCATCTCGCTGACTGCCAGGCCCAGGGACTCCGGCAAGCCTTGACCGCCATGCTCGACATCGTGGGCCAGGCTTGGCCAGCCGCCTTCGACGAACTGCTTGTAGGCTTCCTTGAAGCCGGTCGGGGTTTTCACGCCGGACTCGCTCCAGGTGCAACCTTCGATGTCACCCACGCGGTTCAGCGGCGCCAGCACCTGCTCACAAAACTTGGCGCCTTCTTCGAGAATGGCGTCAACCATGTCCGGAGTTGCGTCCTGGCAAGCCGGAAGGCTCTGATAATGCGCTTCGTAGCCGAGCAGTTCGTCACGAACGAAGCGAATATCACGCAAGGGGGCCTTGTAGTCAGGCATAGCGATAACCTCTGCTGATGTAACCGGGGATGAACGACCGCGGCGAATTGTTGTAGCGGTCAAACAGGTGTTTGAAACATACGTTTACGCCCAAACCTTGTCAAGCGTCGATCCTTCGCCGTTCGTCATCGACCCCTGGAAAATATCGGACACAGAAAAACCATCGCGTTGAAAAATCAGCGATGCCTGCAAAAAAAAGATTAGTCGAGCAATAAGACACCAGAGACAAGAACGCCGCGAATAATCGCGGCGTTCTCATAAATCTCAGGTGCTTGTATCAAGCGAAAGTATCAATCAACGTACCAAGCATCTCATCGGAAGCCTTGGCGACATTCACGCCCAGCTGTACTTGAAACTTGCCTTGGGCCATTTCGACCATGTTGCTGGCCACATCCGATTGCTGGCTGCGATCCACCGAACGCAGGCGATCGACCTGGACTTCGGACGACTGGCTGGTGACCGAACGCTCGATTGTATTGTTGGCGATCTGGCTGGAGGCCTGATCGACACGGTTCTGCCCTGTCTGAATCGTGCTCAGACCGGCATAGAACGCGGTGTTTCCTGAGATTTCCATGGCAGGGCTCGTCTACTTGAAGGGGTCGACACCGGCATTGAAACAGAAGCCCTGGAAAAACACCCGACAAAAACACTAATGGCACAGTGCCTCGTCATAGGCAAAACCTTGGCGGGTTTTCAGTCCAGCAAATCCAATTGCAGGTGCTCGGCCACCGCTTCAGCCGTTACGCTCTGGATCCGCGCCACCCGGCCCAGGCAGGGCGCTGGCAGGCGTTCGGCCAGGGTTGCCAGGTTTTCTTCGAGGCGCGAGGTGGCCGGGTCGATGATATTTGCCACCCAACCGGCCAATTGCAAACCGTCACGGGCAATAGCCTCGGCGGTCAACAACGCATGGCTGATACACCCCAGGCGCACGCCCACCACCAGGATCACCGGCAGCCCCAGCGCTATCGCCAAATCGGAAAGATTGTCCTGGCCGGCCAACGGTACACGCCAACCACCCGCGCCTTCGATCAAGGTGAAGTCGGCGTCCAACGCCAGCACCTCGCGCATCGGCCCCAGCAGCGACTGCACCGTCAATGCCACACCGGCTTCCCGGGCGGCCAGGTGCGGTGCAATGGCTGGTTCGAATGCCACCGGATTGACCTGTGCATAAGTCAGCGGCACCGAGCACTCGGCCAGCAACGCCAAGGCGTCGGCATTGCGCAGGCCCTTGGGCGTCACCTCGCAGCCGGAGGCCACCGGTTTGCCGGCAGCCGTGCTCATGCCGGCTTGTCGCGCCGCGTGCAGCAGGCCCGCCGCAACGGTGGTCTTGCCCACATCGGTATCGGTGCCGGTGATGAAATAAGCCTGGCTCATAGCGGTTTCTCCAACACGGCGTAGACCACCTGATAGGTCGCGGGCAGGCCCTGGGCCTGGCGGAACTGCTCGTAGGCTTCGACCAGCGCGAGGATTCGCGCCCTGCCCGTCAATCCTCCGGGTCGGCCCGGGTTCAGATTATGAGCGCCCAATGCTTTCAATTCGTGGGTCAGGCTACGTACATCCGGGTAGTGCAATACGTGGGGCTTATTTTCCAGGCCGAGGACATTCAATTCGCTGCTTGCGCACAACTGTTGATATGTCTCGAAATCACGGAAACGGTTGACATGCACCCAGCCATCCACCTGACGCCAACTGTCACGCAATTCGTACAGCGTGCCGACACAAAGGCTGGTAAAGGCAAACACGCCGCCCGGCTTCAATACGCGATGGGCCTCGCTCAGCACCGAAGCAAAATCGGCGCACCATTGCACCGCGAGACTGGAGAAAACCAACTCACAGCTCGCCGCCTGCAAAGGCAGCCGCTCAGCATCACCGGCGATGAAATGCGCGGCCCCGCCTCTTGGGCGAGCATGGTTGAGCATGCCCTCGGCGATATCCAGCGCGAAGCCGGTCTCCTCGCCGAAACGAGCACCCAAGGCCCGGGTGAAATAACCGGTGCCACAGCCCAGGTCCATCCAGCGCTGCGGATCGAGCGACGAAGGCAGTCGCCCGAGCAATTGTTGCCCCACGTCACGCTGCAGTTCAGCGACGCTGTCATAGCTGGCCGCCGCCCGGGAAAACGAGGCCGCGACCTGACGTTTGTCGGGCAAGGCGCCAGGTAGCTTCACGGACAAATCAGTCATCACCAGACTCATGCAAGAAAGCCTGGATCGCCCCCGCCACGCCGTGGGGGTCTTCCAGAAGAAATGCGTGGCCGGCCTGTTCAATCAGGCCGATTTCGACATCCGGCAACAGCGCCAACAACTCGCCCGCCGCTTCGGCTGGCACCAAGGCATCGAGCCCGGCAAACAAATGCAATTGCGGGCCGCGAAACCCCTGCAATGCCACACGAGTGTCGAGCAGCGTCAACAACTCGAGCCCGGCCATCAGCACTTCAGGCGCTGTATTCGGTGCACCGCCGAGCAACAATCGCGACAACCCCCGTGGGTCGCCGCAACCTTGGGCACACAGCAAACTGAAGCGCTTGAGCGTCTGGCGCGGATCCGCAGCACACCCGGCAAGAAACCCATCGAAGGTCTCGCCGGCCATCGCGCTCGGCCATTGATCATGCGCCACGAAAGACACATTACTGGCCAACGTCAGCACGCCACAGCAGCGCTCGCCCCGGCGCGCCGCCAGTTCCGAGGCCAACATGCCACCCAGGGACCAGCCTCCGAGCCAGGCATCCTGGGGCAACGTCGCGTCCAACTCATCGAGCCAGTCCGCCAGATTGCTCGAAGCCAGCACCGGCAAGGGCTCGATTTCCACCCGCAAGTGCTCATCGAGCCCCTGCAGCGCAGCGGCCAACGGTTCGAGAGGCGAAACGCCCAGGCCCCAACCAGGCAGCAATATCAGTCGATCACGCATGACTCGGCTCCGGTCCCAGTTGGACAAAACACTCTGCCAGTGCCTCTAACAATAGTTGCACCTGGGCTTCGCTGTGGGCGGCGGTCAGGGTCACACGCAGGCGAGCACTGCCGGCGGGGACGGTCGGTGGACGGATCGCGGTCACCATCAGCCCCCGTTCACGCAGCATCCGTGACAGTTGCATCGCGCGCCCGGCAGCGCCGACCAGGATGGGCTGGATCGGCGTGAAGCTGTCCATCAATTGCAAACCGATCTGCTCGGCGCCCTGGCGGAACTGGCGAATCAGTCGCTGCAAATGCTCACGCCGCCAATGTTCGCTGCGCAGCAGTTCAAGGCTCTTGAGCGTGGCGCAGGCCAAAGCCGGTGGCTGGCTCGTGGTGTAGATGTAGGGACGCGCGAACTGGACGAGGCTTTCGATCAGTTCCTCACTGCCCGCCACAAAGGCGCCAGCGGTGCCAAACGCCTTGCCCAGCGTGCCGACCAGCACGGGAACGTCTTCCTGGCTCAGACCGAAATGTTCGACGACACCGCCGCCGGTGGCGCCCAGCGTGCCGAAACCGTGGGCATCATCGACCATCAACCAGGCACCCCTGGCCTTGGCTTCACGGGCGAGGGCCGGCAAGTCGGCGATGTCGCCATCCATGCTGAACACCCCATCGGTGACCACCAAGGTGTTGCCAGCCGCTTTTTCCAGGCGCTGGGCCAGGCTCTGGGCATCGTTGTGCAGATAACGGTTGAAACGCGCGCCGGACAACAACCCGCCATCGATCAATGAAGCGTGGTTGAGGCGATCCTCCAGCACGGTGTCGCCCTGCCCGACCAACGCCGTGACCGCGCCGAGATTGGCCATGTAGCCGGTGGTGAACAGCAACGCCCGCGGGCGGCCGGTCAGCTCGGCCAATGCTTCTTCCAAGGCGTGATGCGGCCCGCTGTGGCCGATTACCAGATGAGAGGCCCCGCCGCCGACGCCCCAACGCGCGGCACCTTCGCGCCAGGCCTCGATCACTTGCGGGTGATTGGCCAGGCCCAGGTAATCGTTGTTGCAGAACGCCAACAGCGGCTGGCCGTCGACCACCACTTCCGGACCCTGGGGGCTTTCGAGCAGCGGGCGCTGGCGATAGAGATTTTCAGCACGACGGGCAGCCAGGCGTGCGGCGAGATCGAAGGGCATGCTGGCCTCAACTGTTTAAAGACTGGCCAAAGCCCCTTGTGGGAGCGAGCTTGCTCGCGATAGCGGTGAGCCAGTCGACATAAATGTTGAATGTTCCATCGCCATCGCGAGCAAGCTCGCTCCCACAGGGTCTTGCATTCCAATCAGGGAATCGGTGCGTGATCAAACAGCGGCGTTATAGAACTGCTCGCTGCTCTTCTGCTCCACCAGCGCCTGTTCAATGGCCGCCTGGTGCACTTCATCGGCATGTTCTTCACGGGCTTCCGGCTGGATGCCCAGGCGCGCGAACAGTTGCATGTCCTTGTCAGCCTGCGGGTTGGCGGTGGTCAGCAGCTTGTCGCCGTAGAAGATCGAGTTCGCGCCGGCGAAAAACGCCAGGGCCTGCATTTGCTCGTTCATCGCTTCGCGGCCGGCGGACAAGCGCACGTGGGATGTCGGCATGAGGATCCGCGCCACGGCCAGCATGCGGATGAAATCGAACGGATCGACATCCTCGGCATTCTCCAGCGGCGTGCCCGCGACTTTCACCAGCATGTTGATCGGCACCGACTCCGGGTGCTCCGGCAGGTTTGCCAGTTGGATCAGCAGGTTGGCGCGGTCGTCCAGGGATTCGCCCATGCCGAGGATGCCACCGGAGCAGATCTTCATCCCAGAATCACGCACGTAGGCCAGGGTCTGCAGGCGCTCGCTGTAGGTGCGGGTGGTGATGATGCTGCCGTAGAACTCCGGCGAGGTATCGAGGTTGTGGTTGTAGTAATCCAGGCCGGCCTGGGCCAGCGCTTCGGTCTGTTCCTGGTCGAGGCGGCCCAGGGTCATGCAGGTCTCCAGGCCCATGGCCTTCACACCCTTGACCATCTCCAGCACGTAAGGCATGTCCTTGGCCGACGGGTGCTTCCACGCCGCGCCCATGCAGAATCGGGTCGAACCGATGGCCTTGGCCCGAGCCGCCTCTTCGAGGACCTTCTGCACTTCCAGCAATTTCTCTTTTTCCAGCCCGGTGTTGTAGTGGCCGGACTGTGGACAATATTTGCAATCTTCCGGGCAAGCGCCGGTCTTGATCGACAGCAGCGTGGAAACCTGGACGCGGTTGGCGTCGAAGTGCGCGCGGTGCACGGTCTGCGCCTGGAAAAGCAGGTCGTTGAATGGCTGGACGAAGAGTGCTTTGACTTCGGCCAAAGACCAGTCATGACGCAGGTTGGCAGTGGTGCTGGCGCTCATGGGCATTTCCTTGATTATGCTTGGCTGGCGCCTGGGACACTCAATACCCACAGGCGCGACACGGATGTTCGGCATATTTAAGGAAGTGTCATGCGCTGTCAACCTCGATACAAATGGCCGGTTTACATCTGGTTAAAAAACAAACAATCCTGTCTGTTATGCGGCGAACCCACGGACACACCGCAGCCAATCTGCACGCCTTGTGAAAGTGAGTTGCCCTGGCTTGGCTATCAATGCAATGTCTGCGCGCTTCCGCTGCCCATGTCAGGGCTCCGCTGCGGACAATGCGCCACGCGACCGCCGGCTTTCGAACGGGTCGTGGCGCCGTGGATCTATGACTTCCCGGTGGACACGCTGGTCACCCGCTTCAAGCATCAGGCGAAGTGGCCGCTTGGGCGCTTACTCGGCGAACTGTTGGCGCAGTCGATCCAACATCATTTTGATGAAGGGCTGGAGCGTCCCGACGCGCTGGTGCCGGTGCCACTGGCGGCTCGACGCCTCCGGCAGCGCGGTTTCAACCAGGCGGCGCTGCTGGCCCGCTGGCTCAGCGAGCCGTTGCAGATTCCTTGCGACGAGAATCTGCTGCTGCGCGTCCAGGACACCCCCGCGCAACAGGCCCTTGATGCCCGGGCGCGACGTCGCAATCTTCGCCAAGCCTTTGCCCTGGCACCTGACGCTTTATTGATGAACCGCCACTTGGCCCTGGTGGACGATGTTCTCACCACGGGTGCCACGGCCCAGACGCTAGCACGCCTGTTACTCGATGCTGGCGCCGCCCGGGTCGATGTGTATTGCCTGGCCCGCACGCCAAAACCCGGCGACCCCGCTTGACGCGCCGCCGCCGAGGCGCCAACGTCCGGGCATCAAATCCATGCGCGCAGTTTTCGTCATGTCATTGCCTACGCTCCTGACCCAGCACATCGTCCGCCGACCACAGCGCATCGCCCTGTTGCAGCACATCGCCGAACAGGGCTCGATCACCCGCGCCGCCAAGAGCGCGGGCCTGAGCTACAAGGCCGCATGGGACGCGATTGACGAACTGAACAACCTGGCGGACCAACCGCTGGTCGTACGCAGCGTGGGTGGCAAGGGCGGTGGTGGCGCAAAACTGTCGGAGGAAGGCCAACGTGTCCTGCGCCTCTATCAGCGCTTGCAAACCTTGCAGGCGCAACTGCTGGAAGCGAGCGAGGACGCAGGGGACCTGGGGCTGCTCAGCCGACTGATGCTGCGCACCAGTGCCCGGAACCAGTTGCATGGCAAAGTCCTCGGCATCGACGCCCAAGGTCACAACGACCGGGTGCGCGTGGAGCTGGCGCGCGGCCTGGTCATCGACACGCAGATCACCCACGACAGCACGTTGCGCCTGGAACTGGAAACCGGTACCGAAGTGGTCGCCTTGATCAAGGCCGGCTGGCTGGAGCTGTACCCCGCTGATCAGCCAGAGCATCCGGGGGTCAATACGCTGCGCGGGGTAATCGAAGACATCGCCGCCGCCGAAAACGGCCCCAGCGAGGTGCGCATCGGCCTGCCCAATGGCCAGACCTTGTGTGCCCTGGCTGATCCATCGCCGCTCAGAGAGCGAAACCTTGACGCCGGCTCACCGGTGCAAGTGTGTTTTTCGCCGTCGAATGTGTTGCTGGGCACACCGTTGTAGCCCACTGAAACAAAAGCTTCATCGACCCGCTTTAAGGTGACTGCCAAAACCAGCAGGGAGCCTGATGATGAGCCTATTAGAAGATAACCAATCCACCGACCTGGAAAACATCGTCGGCTTGAGCCGTCGCCGCTTCATTGGTGCCGGCGCCCTATGCGGTGCAGCGATGTTCCTGGGCGGCAACCTGCTGAGCCGCAGCGTCATGGCCGCCGCCGTGAGCGAAGGCAACAAACGCATGCTGGGCTTCGACGGCATCGCCGCCGCGACGACAGACACCATTACGCTTCCGCCAGGCTACAAAGCCTCGGTGTTGATCAGTTGGGGCCAGCCACTGCAAAAAAACGCACCGGCATTCGACCCCAGCGGCAACGGCACCGCCCGCGCGCAGGAAGTGCAATTTGGCGACAACAACGACGGCATGAGCCTGTTCCCAATGCCAGGGGACGAAAACCGTGCGTTGATGGCAATCAACAACGAATACACCAATTATCGCTATCTCTTCCCCCATGGCGGTCAGCCGCAGTCGGCCGAAGAAGTGCACAAGGCCCAGGCCTGCGAAGGCGTGTCGGTGATCGAGATCGAACGTCGTCGCGGTCAATGGCAGTTCGTCCAGGATTCTCGCTACAACCGCCGGATCCATGGCAACACGCCGATTCGCCTGAGCGGCCCGGCTGCCGGTCACGACTGGGTGAAAACCAGTGCCGACAAAAGCGGCAAGAAAGTGCTGGGCACCTTCCAGAACTGCGCCAATGGCATGACGCCGTGGGGCACTTACCTGACCTGTGAAGAAAACTTCACCGACTGCTTCGGCAGCAGCAAGGCCGACCTGAAATTCGATGACGCGCAAAAGCGCTACGGCGCCACCGTCACCAGCCGCGAGATCAACTGGCACCCGCATGACCCGCGCTTCGACCTGGCGAAGAACCCCAACGAACTCAATCGCCATGGCTGGGTGGTGGAAATCGATCCATTCGACCCAAAATCCACTCCGGTGAAACGCACGGCCCTGGGCCGTTTCAAACACGAAAACGCCGCCCTCGCACAAACCCATGACGGTCGCGCCGTGGTGTACATGGGCGACGACGAACGCGGCGAATTCATCTACAAATTCGTCAGCCGGGATCGCATCGACCACCGCAACGCCAAGGCCAACCGCGACTTGCTGGACCATGGCACCCTGTACGTGGCGCGCTTCGACGCCGGCGATGGCAACCCGGACCATCCGAAAGGCAAGGGCCAGTGGATCGAGCTGAGCCACGGCAAGAACGGCCTCGACGCCAGCAAGGGCTTCAATGGCCAGGCCGAGGTGCTGATCCACGCGCGCCTGGCCGGCAGTGCCGTGGGCGCGACTCGCATGGACCGCCCTGAGTGGATCGTGGTCAGCCCGAAAGACGGCCAGGTCTATTGCACCCTGACCAACAACGCCAAGCGCGGCGAAGACGGCCAACCGGTGGACGGGCCAAACCCACGGGCCAAGAACGTCTACGGGCAGATCCTGCGCTGGCGCACCGACCGCGACGACCACGCCTCCAACACCTTCGAGTGGGACCTGTTCGTGGTCGCGGGCAACCCGACGGTACATGCCGGCACCCCGAAAGCCGGGTCGTCCAACGTCACTGCACAGAACATGTTCAATAGCCCCGACGGCCTGGGCTTCGACAAGGCCGGCCGGCTATGGATCCTCACCGACGGCGACTCCAGCAACGCCGGGGACTTCGCCGGCATGGGCAACAACCAGATGCTCTGCGCCGACCCCGACAGTGGCGAAATCCGCCGCTTCATGGTCGGGCCGGTGGGCTGTGAAGTGACCGGGATCAGTTTTGCACCGGACCAGAAGGCCCTTTTCGTGGGCATTCAGCACCCGGGTGAAAACGGCGGTTCGACCTTCCCCGAGCACCTGCCCAATGGCAAGCCGCGGTCTTCGGTGATGGTGATTACCCGCGAAGACGGCGGCGTCATCGGCGCCTGACACTTTGTGGCGAGGGAGCTTGCTCCCTCGCCACAAAGTCTCAACGATCAATCCCGACTGCTTTGCGCTACCATGCTGGGCCGGACGCGGCAGCCCTGCCGCTGCGCAGGAGTCAGCATGTCCCATCCGTTCGAAACCCTCACGCCCGACCTGGTGCTCGATGCCGTTGAAAGCATCGGCTTTCTCAGCGACGCCCGCGTGCTGGCCCTCAACAGTTACGAAAACCGCGTCTATCAGGTCGGCATCGAAGACGCCGAGCCGCTGATCGCCAAGTTCTATCGCCCCCAGCGCTGGACCAACGAAGCCATTCTGGAAGAACACCAATTCACCTTCGAACTGGCCGACCGTGAAGTGCCGGTGGTGGCGCCGTTGATCCATAACGGCGCCAGCCTGCACGAACATGCCGGGTTTCGTTTCACCCTGTTTCCCCGCCGCGGCGGCCGCGCGCCGGAGCCAGGCAATCTCGATCAGCTTTATCGCCTGGGCCAGTTGCTCGGGCGCCTGCACGCGATCGGCGCGACCCGTCCGTTCGAACACCGTGAAGCGCTGGGCGTGAAGAATTTCGGCCACGACTCGCTGGACACTGTGCTGCAAAGCGGCTTCGTCCCTCGTAGCCTGCTGCCGGCCTACGAATCGGTTGCCAGGGACTTGCTCAAGCGCGTCGAGGATGCCTACGCCGCCACGCCCCACCAGAACATCCGCATGCACGGCGACTGCCATCCCGGCAACATGATGTGCCGCGACGAGGTGTTCCACATCGTCGACCTGGACGATTGCCGCATGGGGCCGGCGGTGCAGGATCTGTGGATGATGCTTGCAGGGGACCGCCAGGAATGCCTGGGCCAGCTGTCGGAGTTGATGGACGGTTATCAGGAATTCCACGATTTCGATCCGCGGGAATTGGCACTGATCGAACCTCTGCGAGCCCTGCGCCTGATGCACTACAGCGCCTGGCTGGCCCGCCGCTGGGACGACCCTGCGTTTCCGCGGAGTTTCCCGTGGTTTGGCAGTGAGCGTTACTGGGGCGACCAGATATTGGCGTTGCGCGAGCAATTGGCGGCGCTCAATGAAGAGCCGTTGAAGCTTTTTTGATTGGATTGGGTTCCACCAGTCACTGCGAATCCCCTGTGGGAGCGGGCTTGCTCGCGAAAGCGGTGGATCAGCTTGCATGGATGTTGAATGTGCAGCCGCCTTCGCGAGCAAGCCCGCTCCCACACAGGGTTCGCAGTGGAACGCTCACAAAGGTTCACAGCACAACCAGACAAATCTCCTTACAATCACTCCTTTGTTAGCTGCCTAAGCAAGGATTCTGCATGCAAGCCGCCAACCCGCGTCGCGGGTACATCCTGGGCCTGAGTGCCTACATCATCTGGGGTCTGTTCCCGATCTATTTCAAAGCCATCGCCAGCGTGCCGTCGGTGGAAATCATTATCCACCGGGTGCTGTGGTCCGCCCTGTTCGGTGCGGCGTTACTGATGGTCTGGAAACACCCAGGCTGGTGGCGCGAGTTGCGGGACAATCCGCGTCGCCTGGCGATCCTGGCCTTGAGCGGCACGTTGATCGCGGCCAACTGGCTGACCTACGTCTGGGCGGTAAACAACGGGAGGATGCTCGAAGCCAGCCTGGGCTACTACATCAATCCGCTGATCAACGTATTGCTGGGCATGCTGATCCTCGGCGAGCGCCTGCGCCGCATGCAGTGGCTGGCGGTGGGGTTGGCGGCAGTCGGCGTGGCCCAGCAGGTCTGGCAAGTGGGCAGCCTGCCGTGGGTGTCGCTGGCACTGGCGCTGACGTTTGGCTTCTACGGATTGATCCGCAAGCAGGCGCCGGTCAAGGCCTTGCCCGGGCTGGTGGTGGAAACCTGGATGCTGGTGCCGATCGCCATCGCCTGGTTGCTGTTCAATCCATCGGCCACCAGCGCCCAAGCCGCGTTCTGGACCACCTCCGAAGCCTGGTGGCTGGTGGCGGCCGGCCCGGTGACGCTGGTCCCACTGGTGTGCTTCAACGCCGCGGCGCGGCATTTGCCTTACACCACGCTGGGTTTCTTGCAGTACATCGCCCCGACGCTCGTGCTCCTGCTCGCAGTGCTGCTGTTCGGTGAGCATCTGTCGTCCAGCACGTTGGTGGCGTTCATCTTTATCTGGGCCGGACTGGCGGTGTACAGCATCGATGCCGTGATCAGCATGCGTCGGCGCAACTGATCAAAAAACGCACAACCTTCTACAGGCCACGTCCGGCGTGGCCTGCGCGTTTCCTTCCCAAGGTTATCCACAGCGTGATCCCCGCCGTTTGTGCACAAGCCCTTGAAAACTGGTGGTTTTTTGATCATCGACCGCTGAGCCCCGGCGGGCTTGGGCTGGGGCCGGGTTTCTACAGGTTATCCACAGGCAGGCGCAGTTTTTCCTTGGATAACCTTGTCAGGCTTCGTCGCTGAGTTTCAGCTCAACCATCAACTCATCGGCCAAGGTCTCCAGGCGTTCCTGCAGTGTTTCCAGCGACAGGGTCAGGGGCACCCCGAGAATCGCCTCGGCATGAAACAGCAACTCACTGCTCATGGGCGCTGGCCGGACGTGGGTCACCAGACGCTCGACATTGACGCCCTGCTCGCTCAACAAGCGGGTGATATCCCGCACGATGCCAGGACGATCATTGCCCACCAACTCCATGGCAATGGGTTTCCAGGTGCAGGACTCTTCAACGGCGCTTTCCGCGATCAACACGCGAATGCCGTGGACCGACAATCCCTGCAAGGCTTCGATCAATTCTTCATGGGCCTCGGCCGGGGCGCTGAGGCGCAGGATCCCGGCGAATTGCCCGGCCAAGTGCGACATGCGGCTTTCCAGCCAGTTACCGCCATGCGCGGCGATGCAATCGGCGATGCGCTCGACCTGCCCGGGTTTGTCCGGGGCGAAAACAGTGATGACGAGGTGGTCCATGGCGCAGTCCTCTTGTTGGGGAAGGGACAGTATAGGCAAGAGAGACAATCAGTACGGTCACGCTTTTGTGGCGAGGGAGCTTGCTCCCGCTGGACCGCGTAGCGGTCCCAGAATGTTTGTATCAGTGCTGCGCACTGAAGCGGGAGCAAGCTCCCTCGCCACGGACATGTGTACGAACTGTAGATTTATCTGGAACAATCCATCTGTTTTTTGAGAACATTCCGTTCCGCGCTGTGACTGTACTGCTTTAGTCGGTCGCAGAACGACGCAATTAGTCTAATTTTCACAAGCGCAATTGATCATGTAGTATGCCGCAGCGCGCACTACATAATCGTACTGCGAGATGTTCCACCGATGTCTGCCCAGGCCGGTCGCATCCCTGTAAAGCCCCGTCAGCAAGGCTTGATCACCCAGCCGCCAGCGATGGCATGTACTGGTTCAGGGGTTTGTGGTTTAAATGTCCCGAGGCTTCATTGTCAAAATCGAAGAGCTGAAAAGCGAAATAGCTGAGCAGAGTGAGGCAAGCAATGACTGAACACGTTCAAGTCGGTGGCCTGCAGGTCGCCAAAGTCCTGTTCGACTTCGTGAATAACGAAGCCATTCCCGGAACCGGCCTCACCGCCGACGCATTCTGGGCCGGCGCCGACAAGGTCATTCATGACCTGGCTCCGAAGAACAAAGCCCTACTCGCCAAACGCGACGATTTCCAGGCGCGGATCGACGCCTGGCACCAGGCACGTGCCGGCCAGGCCCACGACGCCGTGGCTTACAAAGCCTTCCTGCAAGACGTTGGATACCTGCTGCCAGAAGCGGCGGACTTCCAGGCCACGACCCAAAACGTCGATGACGAAATCGCCCGCATGGCCGGCCCGCAACTGGTGGTGCCGGTGATGAACGCCCGCTTCGCCCTCAACGCCTCGAACGCCCGCTGGGGTTCGCTGTATGACGCGCTGTACGGCACCGATGCCATCAGCGAGGCCGATGGCGCGGAAAAAGGCAAAGGCTACAACAAGGTCCGCGGTGACAAGGTCATCGCCTTCGCCCGTGCCTTCCTCGACGAAGCAGCCCCGCTGGCCGCCGGCTCCCACGTTGACTCCACCGCCTACAAAATCGTCGACGGCAAACTGGTGGTCACCCTCAAGGGCGGCAGCAACAGCGGCCTGCGCGATGATGCCCAACTGATCGGCTTCCAGGGCGATGCCTCGGCACCGACCGCGGTGCTGCTGAAACACAACGGCCTGCACTTCGAAATCCAGATCGACGCCAGCACCCCGGTCGGCCAGACCGATGCCGCCGGCGTCAAAGACATCCTGATGGAAGCGGCGCTGACCACTATCATGGACTGCGAAGACTCGGTCGCCGCCGTCGATGCCGATGACAAAGTGGTGATCTACCGCAACTGGCTTGGCTTGATGAAGGGTGATTTGTCGGAAGAAGTCGCCAAGGGCGGCCAGACCTTCACCCGGACCATGAACCCGGACCGCGTCTACACCGCCGCAGACGGTTCGAGCGTAACCCTGCACGGTCGCTCGCTGCTGTTCGTGCGCAACGTTGGCCACCTGATGACCATCGACGCGATCCTGGACAAGGACGGCAACGAAGTGCCGGAAGGTATCCTCGACGGCCTGGTCACCAGCCTGGCAGCGATCCACAGCCTCAACGGCAACACCTCGCGCCGCAACAGCCGCACCGGCTCGGTGTACATCGTCAAGCCGAAGATGCACGGCCCGGAAGAAGCCGCGTTCACCAACGAGCTGTTCGGTCGCGTCGAGGACGTGCTGAACCTGCCGCGCAACACCCTCAAGGTCGGGATCATGGACGAGGAGCGCCGTACCACGGTCAACCTCAAGGCCTGCATCAAGGCAGCCAGCGAGCGCGTGGTGTTCATCAATACCGGTTTCCTCGACCGCACCGGCGATGAAATCCACACCTCCATGGAAGCCGGCCCGATGGTGCGCAAGGCCGACATGAAGGCCGAGAAGTGGATCGGCGCGTATGAAAACTGGAACGTCGACATCGGCTTGAGCACCGGCCTGCAAGGTCGCGCGCAAATCGGCAAGGGCATGTGGGCGATGCCCGACCTGATGGCGGCGATGCTCGAACAGAAAATCGCTCACCCAATGGCCGGCGCCAACACCGCGTGGGTACCGTCGCCGACCGCCGCCGCGCTGCACGCGCTGCATTACCACAAGGTCGACGTGTTCGCCCGCCAGGCCGAACTGGCCAAGCGCGCCCGCGCTTCGGTGGACGACATCCTGACCATCCCACTGGCCGTCAACCCGAGCTGGACGCCGGAGCAGATCAAGAACGAACTGGACAACAACGCCCAGGGCATCCTCGGTTACGTGGTACGTTGGATCGACCAGGGCGTCGGCTGTTCCAAGGTGCCGGACATCAACGATATCGGCCTGATGGAAGACCGGGCGACGCTGCGTATTTCCAGCCAGCACATCGCCAACTGGCTGCGCCACGGCATCGTCACGCAAGATCAGGTGATGGAAAGCCTCAAGCGCATGGCGCCGGTGGTCGACCGCCAGAACGCCAGCGACCCGCTGTACCGCCCGCTGGCGCCAGATTTCGACAGCAACATCGCCTTCCAGGCGGCGGTCGAGTTGGTGGTCGAAGGCACCAAGCAGCCGAATGGCTACACCGAGCCGGTGCTGCACCGTCGTCGTCGCGAGTTCAAGGCCGCCAATGGGTTGTGATTGAGCGGTAGAGAGCGCATCACAAAAAAGCCCTGATCTCTCGATCAGGGCTTTTTCATTTGCAACACCTGACAGCCTTTGTAGCGAGGGAGCTTGCTCCCGCTCGGTTGCGCAGCGACCGCGATACAGCTCAATGGAGATTCCCAGGTCTGGAAAAGGGTCTGCTTCGCAGCCCAGCGGGAGCAAGCTCCCTCGCCACAAAAGCACTTCGGCACGATTGAAGAAGATGGGCTAAAGATCCATCCCCAACTCATGCTTGACCAACCCCAGCAGCTTTTCGGTGTCGATCGGCTTGAGCAGGAAATCCACCACGCTCAGGTGCATGGCTTCGATGGCGTCCTTCACATCGGCGTCGCCCGACACGATGATGATCGGCAACGCGGCCCGCTCCGACTCACGCACCAGGCGCACCAGTTCCAGGCCATCGACGTTGCCCATGCGCAGGTCGGTGATGAGCAGGCCAATGGACGGCTTGGTCTCCAGCATCTTGAGTGCGGTTTCGCCACTGGCGGCGGTCATGCAGCGGATGCCGTCCAATGCCAGGATCTCCGACAGCAGCTCGCGGGCGTCCTTGTCGTCATCGACGATCAATACACGCTGCGGCGGCAGGTCGGGTTCCAGCATGACGGCACTCAGCGCCTCGCGCTCGGCGTCACTCAAAATATCGTGGTCGGACATGATGCTCTCTACGTTCCTTGAATCGATCCCCTGGCACAGTGGTCAGACATCGTTCTGCGGCGCTTCAATGTGCACTTCGTCGGATTTTTTTCCAAGAGCATTCGAGGAAGAATTTTCCGAGGCGAAGCGTAGGATATTTCTGTAGTTCCGGCCTGATAGTGGCGACCTAGACTTACGTCCAATGGGCACTCCACGTTCAGAGGCCGACCATGGCGAACAGATCCGACCACAACAAATCGAAAAAGATTGCGCCATGGTGATGAAAAAAGCGGACGCCTTTATCCAGGCAGGGAAAACCGCGGTGTTGCAGAACATCCAGGGCACTTTGCAGTTCCTGCAACGCTTCCCCCCGTTCAACCAAATGGAAAACGCCCACCTGGCCTATCTGGTGGAGCAATGCCTGCTGCGTTTCTACGCGCCGGGCGAAACGATCATCAAGCCGGCCGACGGTCCGGTAGAGCACTTCTATATCGTCAAGCAAGGCCGCGTGGTGGGCGAACGTCCCCATTCAGCGAAGGGCGGCACCGAGACCACTTTTGAAATCACCACGGGCGAATGTTTTCCCCTCGCCGCGCTGTTGGGCGAGCGAGCCACCCGCACCGAGCATCGGGCCGGTGAAGATACGTTCTGCCTGCAGTTGAACAAGCTGGCCTTCATCAAGCTGTTCGCCCTGTCCGGCCCGTTTCGCGATTTCGCCCTGCGAGGGGTCAGCAGCCTGCTCGACCAGGTCAACCAGCAAGTGCAGCAAAAATCCGCGCAGACCCTGGGCACGCAATATTCCCTCAATACGCGCCTGGGTGAGCTGGCGATGCGTCACCCGGTCAGTTGCAGCCCTGAAACGCCGCTGCGCGAGGCCGTGAAGCTGATGCACGACCAACAGGTCGGCAGCATCGTCGTGGTCAATGAACATAAAGCGCCGATGGGGATATTTACCCTGCGCGACTTGCGGCAAGTCGTGGCCGACGGCAGCGGGGATTTTTCCGAGTCGATCGCAATGCACATGACCCAGGCGCCGTTTTTCCTGTCACCGGACCACAGCGCCTTCGACGCGGCCATCGCCATGACCGAGCGCCACATCGCCCATGTCTGCCTGGTCAAGGACCAGCGCCTGTGTGGCGTGGTGTCGGAGCGGGATCTGTTTTCCCTCCAACGCGTCGACCTGGTGCACCTGGCCCGGACGATTCGCAACGCCCCCCGGGTGGAAAACCTGGTGACGCTGCGCGGCGAGATCGGCCAACTGGTGGAGCGCATGCTGGCCCACGGCGCGTCCTCAACGCAGATCACCCACATCATCACCTTGCTCAACGACCACACCGTGTGCCGGGTCATCGAGTTGACCTTGGCCGACAAAGGCGACCCGGGCGTGCCGTTCAGTTGGCTGTGTTTCGGCAGCGAAGGCCGCCGCGAGCAGACCCTGCACACCGACCAGGACAACGGCATTCTTTTCGAAGCCCGCGATGCCGCCCACGCTGCGCAGGTCCGTGGCCTGCTGCTGCCCATCGCCCAACAGATCAACCAGAGCCTGGCGCTGTGCGGCTTCACGTTGTGCAAAGGCAACATCATGGCCGGCAACCCCGAGCTGTGCCTATCCCGAGCTGAATGGGCACGGCGCTTCGCGGCCTTCATTCGCGAAGCGACGCCCGAGAACCTGCTGGGTTCGAGCATCTATTTCGATCTGCGAGTGGTCTGGGGCGACGAGCAAGGCTGCGAGCAACTGCGCCAGCAGATTCTCGATCAAGTGGCCGACAACCGCTTGTTCCAGCGCATGATGGCCGAGAATGCCCTTCGCCATCGCCCGCCCGTTGGACGCTTCCGGGATTTCGTGCTGAGCAGGAAGAACGGCGAAAAAGCCACCCTCGACCTGAAGGTGCAAGGCCTGACGCCTTTCGTCGACGGCGCTCGATTGCTGGCATTGGCCAACGGCATCGAGGCCAACAACACCCTCGAACGCTTGCGGCAACTGGTCGTCAAGGAAGTCATCGAACCGCTGGACGGCGCGGCTTATGAAGAGGCCTACCACTTCATCCAGCAGACCCGGATGCAGCAACATCAATTGCAGACCCGGGAAAACCTGCCCTATTCCAACCGTGTCGACCCCGACAGCCTCAATCATCTGGACCGGCGGATCCTGCGCGAATCCTTGCGCCAGGCCCAACGCCTGCAGAGCAGCCTGACGTTGAGGTATCAACTGTGAGCCTGTTTTCCTGGCTGCGCCCGGTCCAGCCAACGCTTGGCGACGCCTTGCAGCAACGCCTGGCCAACCTGCCCGCCCCCGCCCCATTGGCTGAATGCACCTTGCGGAAACAGCGTTGGGTGGTGGTCGACCTGGAAACCACCGGCCTTAACCTGAACAAAGACCAGGTGTTGTCCATCGGCGCCGTGGTGATCGAAGACGGTGCCATCGACTTCAGCCAGCAATTCGAGCGGACCTTGCAATGCGACAAGCAGAAGCTCGGGCCAAGCGTGCTGATCCACGGCCTGGCGCCGAGTGCCATCGCCGCTGGCAGCGACCCGGCCGAAGCCCTGCTGGCGTTCATGGAATTCGTCGGCGACAGTCCGCTGCTGGCGTTTCATGCGCCATTCGATTCCCACATGCTCGGGCGCGCCACGAAAGATTACCTGGGCTACCGACTCCAGCATCCATTCCTGGACGTGGCCGACCTGGCGCCGATGCTTTGCCCGCAAGCCAACCTGCGCAAGTCCGGCCTGGACGAATGGATCGACTGGTTCAAGCTGCAAGTCTTCGAACGCCACAACGCCAGCGCCGACGCCTTGGCCACGGCGGAGCTGGCTTTGATCCTGTTCAGTCGCGCTGGTCAACAGGACATCCACAGCCCCCTCGCCCTGCAACAGCGCCTGGGACAATGGAAGCGGCGGCAGCAGGCGCCTTCGCTTTAATCCAAGACCTTGAGGACACCTAGCCCTTGTGGGAGCGAGCTTGCTCGCGATGGCGCAGCATCAGTCCCCCCAATGCGACTGCCCCACCGCTATCGCGAGCAAGCTCGCTCCCACAGGGGTATTGCATACCCCGACCAGCGCCAATTGCTTTCCCTCCCCCGCCTCTGCCACAATCGCGAACAATTCTCGTTACTTAAAACGTCGGTGATGTTCCGTGTCGTCAGTCCCTAGTGTCCGGTCTCACAAGTACCGTCCCTTTTTTGACGAGTGGCTGCTGTCGTCAGGCAAGGCGCCGCGACGAGTCATAGCCCGCTATGGCGAGGAGCGGCAACACAGCATGACGGCAGCAGACACCGTCAAAAAGGAACGGTACTTGTGAGACCGGGCACTACTCCTCATAGTGATTTGGTTGGTGCGTTGTACCGTGACCATCGCGGCTGGCTATTGGCATGGCTACGGCGCAACGTGGCCTGCGCGCAGCGGGCCGAGGACCTGAGCCAGGACACGTTTGTGCGCTTGCTGGGTCGCGAGGAATTGAAGGCGCCCCGGGAACCTCGTGCATTCCTTGTGGCGATCGCCAAGGGGCTGTTGTTCGACTACTTCCGTCGGGCCGCCCTCGAACAGGCCTACCTGACCGAACTGATGCTGATTCCAGAAGACGAGCAACCATCAGTAGAAGAGCAACAACTCATCCTCGAAGATCTCAAGAACATCGATCGCCTGTTGGGCAAGTTGTCCAGCAAGGCCCGCGCAGCCTTCTTCTATAACCGCCTCGACGGCCTCGGCCACGCTGAAATCGCCGAGCGCCTGGGGGTTTCGGTTCCACGGGTACGGCAATACCTGGCCCAAGGCATGCGGCAGTGCTACATCGCGCTTTATGGTGAGCCGACATGACCGCGGCCCACGGAAAACCGGTTTCGGCCCGCGTTCTGGACGCGGCCATCGCCTGGCAGTTGTCCTTGGACTCGAGCAGCCGTCAGGACCGCGAAGCATTCGCCCAATGGCATGCCGCCGATGAGGAACATGCTCGCGCCTGGCAACAACTGGGCATGCTAGACCAGCGCTTCAACGTCGCCAGCGGCCCGGCGCGCGCCGTGTTGCTGCAATCGCGGGTCAGCATCCGCCGACGCCTGCGCAAGGTTGGCAGCGGACTGGCCAGCATCGTCGCGGTCATCGGCTTGGCGCTGTTCGCCGGTGATCGTTACCTGCCACTGGATTATTGGCTGGCCGACCAGCGTACCGCCACGGGTGAACAGCGCACGTTGCGCCTGGCGGACGGCACGTTGATCAACCTCAACACCCACAGTGCGCTGGACGTACGTTTCGACGACAAGCAGCGGCGTATCGTCCTGCAGGAAGGCGAGATCCTGGTGGAAACCGGCCACAACGATCCGCGTCCTTTCATCGTCGAGACGCGCGAAGGCAGCATGCGCGCGCTGGGCACGCGTTTCCTAGTGAGGCTCGAAGACCAGGGCACGCGCCTGAGCGTGCTGAAGTCCGCGGTGGCGGCGCATCCGCAGGCCACCGATGAAGAACAGATCCTGCGTGAAGGCCAGCAAGTGCTGATGCGCCGGAATGGCCTCGGGCCAACCCTGGCGTTGAAGCCCGGCGCCGATGCCTGGACCCGCGGCATGCTGGTGGTGGATAACGCGCGCCTTGAAGACCTGGTCCAGGAGCTGGGGCGCTATCGACGTGGTTATCTCGGCGTCGAGCCCCAAGTGGCTGACCTGCGGATCACCGGCAGCTTCCCGTTGCACGATACCGATCTGGCCCTGACCGCCCTGCTGCCAACCTTGCCGGTGCAGGTCGAGCATCACACGCGGTGGTGGGTGATGGTGGGGCCACGGGTCGACGCCAAACGCTGAAAGATGTTGCGCCAGTAATGGCCCCTTCGCGAGCAGGCTCGCTCCCACAAGGGTTTGCATTCCAATGTGGGAGCGAGCCTGCTCGCGAAGGAGCCATAGATGCCAGCACAAAGCCACCGATATCAATCTTAATCTAAATTATTTTCATCCAGCCCTATCACTTTCCGAACTTCATCCGGCACACAGGCAATTGAGAAATATTTCCATTCAGGAGCCGCCGTATGTCCCGCCCGCTTGAGACCCTGTTGCGCCCCAGCCTGCTGGCCGTTGCCATTGCCCTTGCCGCCCCGTTGACCAGCGCCACGCTGCTGGCCGCCGAGCAGGCCTCAAGCTTGCGCGCCTACAACCTGCCCGCTGCGCCATTGGCCAGCACCCTGACCCAGATCGCCAGCCAGGCCGGCCTCGCCCTGAGCCTGGATCCATCCCTGGCTTCCGGCAAGACGTCGGCGCCGGTCCAGGGTCAGTTCGACGCCACTGGCGCGCTGCGCGAAGCCTTGCGGGGCACCGGCCTGCAATTGGAACAAAGCAGCGCCGGCACCTTCAGCCTGGTGGCCGCGCCTGAAGGAGTGCTGATGCTGCCGGAAACCAGCGTGATCGGCGCAGGCGTCAGCGAAACCGCGTGGGGACCGACCGAGGGCTACGCCGCTACCCGCACCGCCGCCGGCACCAAGACCGATACGCCGATTGTCGAGCTGCCGCGCTCGGTCTCGGTGGTCACGCGCCAGCAGATGGACGACCGCTCCGTCCTCAACCTGAACGACGCCTTGCGCTACACCGCCGGCGTGCAGAGCAGCGGCTACGGTTCGGACTCACGTAACGATTGGCTGCTGGTGCGCGGCTTCGTGCCGACCCAATTCCTCGATGGCCTGCCGCTGCCCAAGGGCAACTACGTCACGCCGAAAATCGAAACCTGGAATCTTGAGCGCATCGCCGTGCTGCGTGGCCCGGCCTCCTCGGTCTACGGGCAGACGCCGCCTGGCGGCATGCTCGACATGGTCAGCCGTCGCCCACAATCTGAAAGCAGCCATGAAGTCGAATTGCAGGCCGGCAGCTACGAGCACAAGCAGATCAACTTCGACAGCACCGGCAAGGTCGATGACGACGGCCAGTTCCTTTATCGACTCAGCGGCACCGTGCGCGACAGCAACGCCCAGGTCGATCACATCCCGGACAAGCGCTACAACATCGCCCCGAGCCTGACCTGGAATATCAATGACGACACGCGCCTGACCTTCCTGTCGCAATATACCCGCGACGATACCGGCATCACCGGGCAGTTCCTGCCGCTGCAAGGCACCAAGCTGTCCTCGCCGGCGGGCAAGATTTCCCATCACAAGAACCTGGGCGATCCGGACTGGGAATTCTACGATCGAACTTATTACGCGTTGGGCTATGCCTTTGAAACCCGCCTGAACGACACCTGGCAGTTCCGCCAGAACCTGCGCTATACCAAGAGTGATCTCGAGTTCCAGGGAATTACAGCGGGGACGTTCCCACCTGATCAGGCAGTGAGTCCCGACGGGACAGTCAAGCGCAGCGCCGGTATCGTCAACGAAGATGTCAGCCAGTTTGCCGTTGATAACAACTTTCAAGCCGACTTCCAGACCGGAGCAGTGAGCCACACCTTGCTACTGGGCCTGGACCACCAGCGCTCCAATGCAAATTCAAAATGGCTCTGGGGCTCCAACGGCGTTCCCGACAGCAACATCCACAACCCGATCTACGGGCAGGACTTTTCCAACGTCCAGTACTTCACCATGTACGACTATAACCAGAAGACCAACCAGACTGGCCTGTATATCCAGGACCAGATCGCCCTGGACAATTGGCGCCTGACCCTCGGCGGCCGTGAAGACTGGATTCACACCAGCACCGAATTCCACAACCAGAACAACGCGACCGACACCCTGCGCGACAAGAAATTCAGCGGCAACGCGGCGCTGAGCTATGTCTTCGATAACGGCGTGACGCCTTATATTTCCTTCGCGCAATCGTTCCAGGCGGCAGCGGGTTCTACCGTCAACAGCACCCAAGCGTTCAAGCCCACCGAAGGCGAACAATACGAAGCGGGTATCAAGTACCAGCCACCCGGCACCAAGACCTTGCTGACCGCCGCGGTGTTCGACTTGACGCAAAAAAACAACTCCGTCACCGAAAACAACATCACCCGCCAAGTGGGCGAAGTTCGCGTACGCGGCGTCGAATTGGAAGCCTCCGGCGACGTGACCGACAACCTGAAGCTGATCGGTTCCTACACCTATAACGACAGCGAGATCACCAAGGGCACCGCGGCCGAAGAAGGCAAGCGCATGGCCCAGGTACCGCGCCACCAGGCCACCGCGTGGGCCGACTACACCTGGCACAACGGCCCGCTGGACGGTTTTGGCGTCGGTGCCGGCGTGCGTTATGTCGGCAATACCTACGGCAACACCACCAACACCGATTGGGGGCATGTCGGGTCCTACACGGTGTATGACGCTTCGGCCCATTACGACCTCGGTCGTTTGAACAAGACCCTCAAGGGCGTCACGGTCGCGGTGGACGCGAAGAACCTCTTCAACAAGGACTACCTGTCCACTTGTGACGGCTCCTACTGCTACTACGGCGACCAACGCAACGTCGTCGCCAGCGTGAATTACAAATGGTAAACGGTTAGCATTTGCGTAAACCTATTTAGAGGCACCCGCTGGATGCAACACGGTTCATGTAAGGGCACAAAACCGTGGCGAGGGAGCTTGCTCCCGCTGGGCTGCGTAGCAGCCCCAAAAAGCTTGGGACCGCTCCGCGATCCAGCGGGAGCAAGCTCCCTCGCCACAATGAGTACCCGCCAAGCGAACCGCGCTATTACTACAGGTGCCCTTTTGCATTCGGACCGATCATGAAAAGCAAAACCATCCGCCGCTGGTCCTTCGTCCACACCTGGACCAGCCTGATCTGCACGGTGTTCCTGCTGATGCTGGCGATCACCGGCTTGCCGCTGATTTTCCATCACGAAATCGAGCATCTGCTGGGCGACGCCCCGGAACTTCGGGAAATGCCGGCCGGCACGCCGCCGCTGGACCTGCAACAACTGGTGGAAAAAGCCAAGGCCCATCGCCCGGGCGAGGTGGTCCAGTATTTTGGCTGGGACGAGGACGACCCCAACGGCATCATCACCATCATGGCGCCGACGCCGGGCACCGAACCCAACTCATCCCACACGTTCATGCTCGATGCGCGCACCGGCGAAGCCCTCGAAATGCCTTCGGCCAACGGCGGCTTCATGATGGTCATGCTGCGCCTGCACGTAGACCTGTTCGCTGGCTTGCCGGGCAAGTTGCTACTGGCGTTCATGGGTTTCCTGTTCGTGATCGCCATCGTCTCCGGCGTGGTGCTGTATTTACCATTCATGCGCCGCTTGAAATTCGCCACGGTGCGCCAGGACAAATCCACGCGCCTGCGCTGGCTCGACCTGCACAACCTGATCGGCGTCGTCACGCTGGTGTGGGCGCTGACCGTTGGCGTCACCGGCGTGATCGCCGCCTGCGCCGACTTGATCATCGCCGCGTGGCGCAACGACAGCCTCAGCGCCATGGTCGAACCCTATCGCAACGCCCCGCCATTGACCGAACTGGCACCGGCAACCCGCTTGCTGGACATCGCCAAGGACGTCGCGCCTGGCATGGAGCCGAGCTTCATCGCGTTCCCCGGCACGCTGTTTTCCAGCGAACACCATTACAGCGTGTTCATGAAAGGCAGCACCCACCTGACCTCCCATCTGCTGACGCCGGTGCTGATCGACGCCAGCACCCTGGACGTCACCGCCGTGGCCGAACGGCCGTGGTACATGGACATGATGAGCCTGTCCCTGCCACTGCATTTCGGCGACTACGGCGGCCGACCGATGCAGATCTTCTGGGCGACCCTGGACATCCTGACCATCATCGTCCTGGGCAGTGGCGTTTATCTGTGGGTCGTTCGGCGCAAGGCCGCCAAGCACGCAACCGTCGGCGCGGAGGTCGCTCCGTGAGGCCTCGACAGTCGAATTTCTGGAAGGTGTTTGGTATTCCCGTGGTCATTGGCGCATTGAGCGCGGCGGGGCTGTTTTCGGCGTTGTTGGGCGATGGCGCGTGGGATGCCGTGAGTTGGGTTGGATTGGGAGTCCCTACGGTGCTGGGGACTTGGGGCTTGATCAAGCGCGGATAGCCCCAGCCACACTAGGGTTCACCACTCAACCGAGCACTCGCCAGCCGTTCCGTAACTGACTAGTCTAGGCCCAGCCCGTTAATCGAGGATGCCCCACATGTCCACCCCCAGCATGACGCTGTTTCACAACCCTGCTTCGCCCTTCGTCCGCAAGGTCCTGGTGCTGCTGCACGAAACCGGCCAGCAAGACCGCGTGGCGTTGCAACTGAGCCAACTCACGCCGGTCAAGCCGGACCGCGCGTTGATCGATGAAAACCCGTTGAGCAAGATCCCGGCCCTGCGCCTGGCCAACGGAACGGTGATCCATGACAGCCGTGTGATCCTTGATTACCTCGACCACCAGCACGTCGGCAACCCGCTGATCCCTCGGGATGGCGCGGCACGCTGGCGGCGCCTGACCCTGGCCTCAATGGCCGATGGGATCATGGACGCGGCGGTGATGATCCGTTATGAGACCGCGCTGCGCCCTGCGGAAAAACACTGGGACGAATGGCTCGATGCGCAACGGGACAAGATTCGCCGCGCCGTGGGCATGCTCGAAGCCGAGGCGATTGCCGAACTGGCGAGCCATTTCGACATCGCCGCCATCAGCGTCGCCTGTGCCCTGGGTTACCTGGACCTGCGCCACCCGGACCTGGAATGGCGCAAGGCCAATCCGCAGTTGGCGGCGTGGTTTGCCGAGGTGAGCCTGCGACCTTCAATGGCCGAGACGGTGCCCAGGGTTTAGTTTGGCATTGACTGATCCGGCCTCATCGCGAGCAAGCTCGCTCCCACATTGGGTTGCTTTGTTTTGACCACCGGGATCCCCTGTGGGAGCGAGCTTGCTCGCGATGGCAGCGCACCGGATCCAGAGGAAACAACCCAGTAATGAGCATCACCAACTTTTCCCCCTCTCGCTGATCCTCACGCAGCCCCAACGACCGGCTCATTTCACCTCTCCCAGATCGAAGCTCATCGCCGCCGCAGGTTTCGCGCCCACGCCGTACCAGTCCAGCTTGCGGGTCAGCACCATGAACACGCCCAGCAGGCTGAACAGCAACAGCGAGCCCATCAGCAACGCGTAGTCCTCAGCGCTCAACAAGCCATAAAGCAAGCCATACAGCCCCGCCAATCCCGCCGAAAAGCCCAGGCCGTGGCCCACGCTACGCAGCACATGGCAGACGTAGAATCCGATCAACACCACGCAGGCACTGGCCGACACCAGGTACGCCAAGGTGAAGCCGATGTGTTCCGACAGCGACAGCAGCAACAGATAGAAGAACGCCAGGGCCACGCCCACCAACGCATACTGGACCGGGTGCACTGCCAGGCTCTTGAGCACTTCGAAGAGAAAGAACCCGGCGAAGGTCAACGCGATGAACAGCAGCGCATATTTGATCGCTCGATCGCTCTTGAGGTACTGGTCCACCGGATCGACGAAACTCACACCGAACGCACGACTGCGGAACGCTTCACAGCCATCGGTGGGCACGCAGGCTTGAAGCGTCTCCAGGAGGTTGGTGGAGAAAAACGACGTCTGCCAATCGGCATTGAAACCCTGCTCGTTGATCTCGCGATTGACTGGCAAGTAGTTGCCGATGAAGCTGGGGTGCGGCCAGTCGGCGGACAGGTGCACTTTGGTGGTCTTGCCCACCGGAAGAATCTGTAGGTCGCCAGTGCCTTGCAAGCGCAGGTCGAAGCCGAAAGTCAGCTCGGGGCTGCCCTGGGCAGTGATCATCGGCAACGGCACGTGCACGCCCTGGCCCAACCAGCTGAGGCGCGAGCCAGGCAGGAAATCAACGGTCTTCTGGTTCAGCGTGAGGGTCAGCGCATTCTCGATACCGCGAATGTCGCTGATGCCAACGCTCAGGTACGGTTCATCGAAGCGGTAGTCGGCGAAATCCTTGGGGGCGACACCATAGTGCTCCGGCACCTTGAAGCGGCCATCGATCCGGTTGTCGGCATGAAACAGACGCGCCTCGTAGATGCCCCGGGCGCGGGTTTCGGTGCGGATCTGACCGTCGAGTTCGAATTGCTCCGGCAAGAAGTACAACTCGCCACTTCGTTGGACGGTTTCCAGGAAACGCACGCCGGTCTTTTCGTTGGTGTTCCAGACTTTTACATCCCTGCGATACGGCACCACGATCATCGGCCCGACCAATTGCTGGCTGTAGCTGGAACTGCGGGCGATGTCCTGCAACACCCCATCGCGCAATTCCTGGCGCTCGTCGATAAGGCCGTTGATCATCAACAGCGGGATCATCAGCAAGAGAATCAAGAGGGCGATCATGCCCAGTTTTATAGCGAGACTGCGGTTCATGTGAGGCTCTCCCTGTTCGAATGGGGGAGAGTCTGGCGCGGCAGTGTGGGGGGTTTATGGGGCGAATGTGGAGATTGTGTGGAGAGTAGAAGTTATCCGACCCAAAGAGAAACCTGTGGCGAGGGAGCTTGCTCCCGCTCGGCTGCGAAGCAGTCGCAAACGGGGCCGCTACGCAGCCCAGCGGGAGCAAGCTCCCTCGCCACAACTGTATTTCATTTCCTAGAACAGGGTTTCAGGGCAACCGCAGCACCACTTCCACCCCGCCCTCGACATTGCCGATACTGAACTCACCACCATGCAACTGCACCACTTCCTCGACGAAATTCAGCCCAAGGCCTGTGCTCTTGCGGCCGGTACCCGGGCGAGGCAAAGAGTAAAAACGCTCGCTCAGGCGTGGCAAGGCATAGTCGGGAATCGGCTCGGCCTGGTTGAACAGGTGCAATTCGACGCGGTTGCCGGTGCGCTCGGCGCTGACCCGCAGCAGCCCGTTGGCAGGCGTGAAATCCAGGGCATTTTCCAACAGGTTGCCCAAGGCCTGGCGCAACAGGAACGGCTCTCCGGTCAGCGCCAGATCGGCGGCGATTTGCTGCTCGATCCTCAACTGGCGACTTTCGATCCAGCCACCACGCGCTTCCAACACTTCGTCCAGCAACGCCGCCAGCGGCACCGGGACTTCTTCTTCCAGCCCCTGGCGCTGCTCGACCTGGGCCAGGTTGAGCAAGCGTTCGATCAGTTGCTGCATGCGCACGCTTTCACTGTCGATGTTGCTGACGAACCGTTGTCGCTGGGCAGCGGGCATGTCGCTCTGCAGCAGCTCGGCGGCGCCACGGATCGCAGCCAGCGGGCTCTTGAGTTCGTGGGTCAGCGTATGGACGTATCGCTCGACGTACGCCTTGCCTTCGAGTTGCGTGCGCATGTGCTCGACAGCGCCGGCCAGTTGTTCGAATTCCCCCCCCCGATAATGCGGCACCTCAACCCGACGGCCCTGGCTGACCGCCTGGGCATATACCGTCAAGCGGCGCAACGCCGCGCTGAGCCACCACGACAACAGGGCGCCCAGCAACAGGCCCAGCACGACCAACCCGGCGCCGTAGATCAGCAGCCGCCGCTCCGTACGGTCGATATAAGGCTGCAGCGAACTATTGGGCTTGGCGACTGTGACCACGCCGATGATCTGGCCGTTGTCACGGATCGGCGCCCCGACGTGCATCACCGAAGACGCCGGGTCATCCGGATCGCTGCGGGTCGAGCGGGCGCCGTAGTGGCCGCGCAGGGTCAGGTAGACGTCGTTCCAGCGCGAATAATCCTGGCCCACCGCCACGCCGCTAGAGTCCAGCACCACGATCCCCTTGGCATCGGTGACGTAGATACGATGGCTGACCTGGTTTTTCGGCAGGCCCCAGATCGTCGCCGCCGGCTGCCGATCTCCGTAGGATTTGAGCAATTGAGGCCAGCGATTCTGGCCGAGCGTCCCGGCCTTGAAATCGTCCCGCAGGATTTCGGCCATCAAGTTGGCCGTGTCCACCAAGGTCTCTTCGGTGGATTGGCGCACGCCAGGGCGGATTTCTTCCATCACCGTGTTGAGCACGAAATAGCCGGTCAAGCCGATAAACAGCACGTAGACCAGGAAAATACGGATTCCCAGGGACATCAACTGTGCCCCGGGCTGTAGCTGTAGCCAAGGCCCCGGTGGGTCTGGATCGGCTCGGCCTCGGCCCTGACCAGGCGCAACTTGGCGCGCAGGCTCTTGATGTGGCTGTCGATACTGCGCTCGTAGCCGGCGTCGCTGGCCACGCCAAGTGCATCCAGCAGCTGTTCGCGGCTGAACACCCGCTCGGGCTGCTCCAGCAGGCAATGCAACAGGCGAAATTCGTGGCGAGTCAGGTTCAACGGTTTGCCGCGATAGCTGATCTGCACGCGATCATGATCGACCTGGAACAACGCGGCTCCCGTCTCGACGACCGGTCGCGGCGCCACTCGCTTGAGAATCGCGCGGACCCTGGCGGCCACTTCCCGAGGGCTGAAAGGCTTGACCACATAGTCGTCGGCACCGATTTCCAGACCCACGACCCGATCGATCTCGCCATCCCGAGCGGTAAGAAAGATGACCGGAACGTCGCTGAAACGCCTGAGATTCTTACACGTCTCGAATCCACTGATATCCGGCAGGCCCACATCGAGGATGATCAGGTCCGCCGGGGTGTGCTTCTGGTGCTCGAGGGCGGCGGCGCCAAGGCTCAACCAAGTGGTGTCAAAGCCCTCGCCCTGCAGGGCGAACACCAGCGTATCGGCGATGGCGGCTTCGTCTTCGACAATCAGAATATGCGGCATGGCGTCCGAGCCCGACAGGAAAGTTGCCGGAACGGTGCCCCAAGCCTCGGGGCACGTCAATCGGGGAAATCAACAGTCCGGTTTATCCGCGGTAAACCGCCGCGCCGGGTTGACCGCTGCGCCGAACTCGCGAAGGGCCTTGGCGCCGATCAACAATGGGTAATTGAAACTGCTGCGGTCGGTCAGGTTGACCTCGACGGTGCGCTTGACGTTGCCCAGGCACAATTCCAGGTCAACCACAGGACGCTTGGTGGGTGCGATCTTTTCATCGTCGTCCTCGTCCTCTTCGGACCGGGTCTTGATTTTGCTGATCCGGGCGATCTTGTGCTCATAGATCTTGTTGCTCGCGCCTTTGGTCGCCAGGCGGAACCGTACCCAATCATCGCCGTCACGGGTGAACGTCTCGATGTCCTTGGCCGACAGCGAGGCAGTCAGCGCACCGGTATCCATCTTTGCCTTGAGCACTTCGCCGCCCATTTCCGGCAGCGCGATGTATTCATAGCGCCCGTACAGCGTGGGTTCGGCGGCCAATGCAGGAAGGGCCACCAGGGAAAGCAGGGCTAGAAGGGATTTCATGCAATAGGGCTTCCTGTGTGGGTGGTTTTTTAGACCGTGGCTGATGAATTCGTTCGGTTGACTTCGGTAGCAATGGCTAGGAGAAACTCCAGCCAAGCACTACTTCTGTGGCGAGGGGATTTATCCCCGCTGGGGTGCGAAGCAGCCCCAGAGCAGTCAGCTCAATCAGTCTGGCATACCGAATATCAGGTTTCGGGGGCGCTTCGCACCCCAACGGGGATAAATCCCCTCGCCACAGAGCACACCCAGCATACCGGCCAAAAGGTGAAACATTCGTCCATCGCAATTTGGCCTACCACCCGAAGCTTGCTTATCATGGCCCGCCCACCCGCTTTCAAGAGTCGTCTATGCGCCGCCTGCTCACCGGCTGTCTCGTCACCCTGTTGCTGTTGCTCAACACCCTGGTGCTGTTCGGGCCGCTCATGGTGTTCGCACTGCTCAAGCTGATCCTGCCCGGGCGCTTTCGCGACTACGCCTCGTGGGCGGTGATGTGGATCGCCGAGACCTGGGCTGAAATCGACAAGCTGATCTTCGCCCTGTGCATCCCCACTCGCTGGGACATTCGCGGTGGCGAAGGGCTGCGCGGCGACACCTCGTACCTGGTGATCAGCAATCACCAATCCTGGGTCGACATTCCCGCCCTCGTCCAGACCCTCAACCGGCGCACGCCGTTCTTCAAGTTCTTCCTCAAGAAAGAACTGATCTGGGTGCCCTTTCTTGGGTTGGCCTGGTGGGCGTTGGATTACCCCTTCATGAAGCGCTACACCAAGGCCTTCCTGGCGAAGAACCCGGAACTGGCTGGCCGCGACCTGGAAATCACCAAGGCCGCCTGCGAGTTGTTCAAGCGCCAGCCGGTCACCGTGGTGAACTACCTCGAAGGCACACGCTTCACGGCAGCCAAGAGCCAGGCGCAGCAATCGCCCTTCACCCACCTGCTCAAGCCCAAGGCCGGCGGCGTGGCGTTCGTGCTCGCGGCAATGGGCGAGCAACTGGACGCGGTGCTCGATGTGACGGTGGTGTATCCGCAGGAACGAATCCCCGGCTTCTGGAATTTGATCAGCGGCGCCGTGCCCAGGGTCATCATCGACATCAAGACTCGCGAGCTGGACCCCACGCTATGGCAAGGCGACTACGAAAACGACCCGGTGTTTCGCCAACACGTCCAGGATTGGGTCAACCAGCTCTGGGCCGAGAAAGACCAACGCATCGCCACGTTGCGCAACGAGCCCGAATGATCAGAGACCGGCGCCGTTCCCCCAGATGCCGCCCAGGTTCTGCAACAACGAACTGGCTACGCCTTGTTGACCGAGGTATTGCAGGATAATCGGGGCGAATTGACCAATCATGCCACTGTCCATGCCCAGGGCGCCGAAGGCATTGTTCAGGTCGTTGGTGTCCTTGACATTCCCCAGCAGGCCGTCGAGCAAGGCGTTCTTTTCCGACCCGCCGCCCAGTAAGCCGCCCAAGCCGTTGAACCCGCCGATAGCACTGTTGCCGGCGATCTGGTCCAGCCCCGGCACGCTTTTGCTTAACTCGGAGAACTGCGGTTCGCTGAGGCGGTTCTTCGCCAGCCCCAGCATTGCTCCGGCACCACCAATGGCCTGCTCAGGGGTTATATCGAGTTCCGAGCCCAGGGAATTGAGCAGCCCGGCCGCTTTCGGCGCAGCGGCCACGGCGCCCTCCTGCTCGTCGCCCTGGATGGCCGTGATCATATTGGCCGCATCTCCAAGGCTGAACTGCGCAAAGACCGGGCTGGCCGCCAACGACAGCAGGCAAGACAGTGCAAAACCGCGTGAAACCTTCATCCGGACATACCCTCTTGCCATTAAAAAGCCGCTTCGTAGGAAGCGGCGCGAAAACCGAGGGTTGGACTGGGGCATCGGGGAATTGTTCCATCATTAACTTAATAAGCTTCAACAGCATCTTCAGAAACTTCCTACAGACAATTCGGAAAGTTTTAGCTTTTAACTTAAACAACTCATAACCTGAGCAATTAGCTGTTAAATATTCATACATAATTCAAAATTGACATGACGACCTGTCAACTCTGACAGTAGCCCGCCCCGGAGACAGCCGCAATAATGGCTACGGACCGAGCCAGGAGGCGCGCGATGTTAAAAATCTTATGGACCGGCAGCACCGCACTATTATCGTTGATTATGGTTCAGGTTCATGCGAGTGAAATAACCTGCCCTTCCGCCGCGGACATACATCGAAACATCGAAGCGGTAGAAGACATCTATTTTGTCGACGAACAAAATGCGTTCGAGTGGCAGAGCCAATCCGTTGTGGATGCAGTTGACCCACAATCGCTGTCATTCAAGGGTGCTAATTATGCATTGCATGTTGAAAATAATGGCGAGGGACTTCCCACGCTTACGACCGTCACATGCAGATACGGCGAAATAAACTTGATACTTGAATATTCGAGCGTTCAAGAACCGGCCTACTCTGCGTGGCTGGATAACACCTGCAACAACCAGGACGTCAACCAGTGCCAATTGATAACCGCCGATTATTTCCAAGTCAACTTTGATTAGGGTCGATTGGGTTATGGTCCACCTGCTTCAGCTTTCGGCCTGCCCTTCCCGGCGCAGTTCCCGTAAAGTGCGGTTTCTTCTCCCAGAGTTCGCCTATGAACGTACAAATTGGCGGTGCGACACTCGCCGTTATCCTGACAGGCATGCTCATCGTCCTGGGTGTCAACGAATGCCAACGCGGCCCCCTCAACCCGGACATTGCCGACGACACCAGTGAGGAACAGAAGTCCTGGCTGACTGTTGAACATCGCATCAAGCGCTCGGACCCGGCCCTGACCGAAGTCATACGCGACCAGCAAGCCCTGATCGTGCTCTACCGTCCAGACGCTGCGACGCAGGCGTCAGAACCTTGGGTCGATCACATGCTGCGTGTGGTTGGCCATGGCCTGGCCGCACTCAATGGCGCCCCCGGCGGCAAGCAATACACGCAGGTCACGATCAAGGCACGGATGCTTGTCGATGATGACGTGGAACTGGTCTACGACATGCCGGGGTTCGACGCCATCAAGACGCGACAGGGCGGCTACGTGACGTTCGCCAGCATGCCGCGAAGCATGGTGTTCAGCCGCGAGGCCTTGACCCAGGCCCAGGATTATTGCCGTGGCCCTAGCGCCCGTGGATTTTATCCTGAGTTCTGCGAGCGGGTCCTGCCACCGAAGGCCCCTGAATGACCGTGGCGAGTGCAAAGCTCGCCCTCCCGTTTTGAAAAGTGAGGGCCGCTTCGCACCCCAGCGGGAGCAAGCTCCCTCGCCACGACTGCATCGGAACCGTATTCGCGCCGTGACCCACTGCGGGAAAACATCGCATTTCGCGAAGAGCTTAGCTCGGACGCGGTCGTGCTCCACGATTTCGCCTTGTTGTTATCCATTCCGCTGCGCGACGGATGCGACTTACTGGATGTAATCGGACGCAGGCTACAGGCGCAAGCCATGACCGCTACGGCAGTTACCTGATTAGCAAGGGCAAGCCGTTATTTCTTGAATTTTCCTGCCACACCCTTCGGATACGAGCCTGCACGAGATGGTTCGCGAACTTGGAACTGAGAGAAAGCACAAAATAAAAAGGGCGACATCACTGTCGCCCTTTTTCCGTCTTGCCTACAGCCTTATGCCGCGCTGAACAACTTGTGCGGATCGATCACAAACTTCTTCGGCACGCCCGCATCAAACTCGCCGTAGCCTTTCGGCGCGTCGTCCAGGCTGATGACCTGCACGCCAACGATTTCGGCGATGTTGATGCGGTCCCACATGATCGCCTGCATCAGTTGGCGGTTGTACTTCATTACCGGGGTCTGGCCGGTGTGGAAGCTGTGGGATTTGGCCCAGCCAAGGCCGAAGCGGATGCTCAGGCTGCCCATCTTCGCCGCTGCATCGACGGCGCCCGGGTCTTCGGTGACGTAGAGGCCGGGGATGCCGATCTTGCCGGCCACGCGGACCACGCCCATCAGCGAGTTGAGCACGGTGGCCGGGGCTTCGTGCTTGACGCCGTCATGGCCGTGGCCGCGGGCTTCGAAGCCAACCGCGTCGACCGCACAATCGACCTCAGGCTCGCCCAACAGCGCGGCGATCTGTTCGTGCAGCGGGGTGTCCTGGGACAGGTCGGCAATTTCAAAACCCTGGGCCTTGGCGTGGGCCAGGCGAACCGGGTTGACGTCGCCGATGATGACCACGGCCGCGCCCAACAGACGAGCGGAAGCAGCAGCGGCCAGGCCAACCGGGCCGGCACCGGCGATGTAGACGGTGCTGCCAGGGCCAACGCCGGCAGTGACGGCGCCATGGTAGCCGGTCGGCAGGATGTCGGACAGGCAGGTCAGGTCACGGATTTTCTCCATGGCCTTGTCGCGGTCCGGCAGTTTCAGCAGGTTGAAGTCGGCGTACGGCACCAGCACGTATTCGGCCTGGCCGCCGGTCCAGTCGCCCATGTCCACGTAACCATAGGCACCGCCGGCACGGGCCGGGTTGACGGTCAGGCACACGCCCGTGTGTTGCTCTTTGCAGGAACGGCAGCGCCCGCAAGCCACGTTGAACGGCACCGACACCAGATCACCGATTTTCAGGTTCTCGACGTCGCTGCCCTTTTCGATCACTTCACCGGTGATTTCGTGACCCAGGACCAGACCGGTCTGGGCAGTGGTACGGCCGCGCACCATGTGCTGGTCGGAGCCGCAGATGTTGGTGGAGACCACGCGCAGGATGACACCGTGCTCAATCTTCCTGCCGCGCGGGTCCTGCATTTTTGGATAGTCGATTTTCTGTACTTCGACCTTGCCGTTGCCGAGATACACGACACCACGATTACCAGACATGCTTTCACCTCGCTGTTGTTTTTGTGGAACTGCGTTGCCCAGGCAGGCAGCGCGTTGATTGCTCGGGTTGATGCCTGAGCTTCAAGCGGCAAGCTACAAGCCGCAAGAAGCACGCATACCGCCTTTTCTTGCGGCTTGAAGCTTGAAGCTTGTGGCTAAAGCACCACGGTACGATTGGCGTTCAGAAATACTCGCCGCTCAATGTGATACCCCACCGCCCGGGCCAAGGTCAGCCCTTCGATGTCCCGGCCCTTGGCGATCAGGTCTTCGGGATAGTGGCTGTGGTCCACCACCTCCACGCCCTGGGCGATGATCGGGCCTTCGTCCAGGTCGTTGTTGATGTAGTGCGCCGTGGCGCCCACCAGCTTCACGCCTTTGTTGTAGGCCTGGTGATACGGCTTGGCGCCCTTGAAGCCCGGCAGCAGCGAGTGATGGATGTTGATCGCCTTGCCATCGAGCTTGCGGCACAGCTCCGGAGACAGCACTTGCATGTAGCGGGCAAGGATCACCAGTTCGGCGCCGGTGTCTTCGATCACCTGCCACACCTGCCGCTCCTGGGCCGGCTTGTCGTTCGGGTCCAGGGGGAAATGGTAGTAGGGAATCTGGTGCCAGTCGGCCAGCGGCTTGAGGTCCGGGTGGTTGGAGACTACGGCCACCACGTCCATGGATAACTGGCCGATGCGCTGGCGGTAGAGCAAATCGTTGAGGCAGTGATCGGCCTTGGAGACCATGATCACCACTTTGGGCCGGTAGTTCGGCGGCGTCAGTTCGAAGACCATACCGAAGGCTTGCGCACGCTCGGCCAGGCCGGCGCGAAAGCTCTGCTCATCGAAACCATCAGGCTGGCGAAACTCCACGCGAATGAAAAAGCGCGCCGAGAGCCGGTCGTCGAAGGAATGATGCTCGGTGACGTAGCAGCCCTGCTCGAACAGAAAGCGGGTCACCGCGTCCACCGTGCCGAGCACGCTGGGGCAGTCGGCAGTCAAGATCCATGTGTCTGGGGCGCGGCTCATTGCGGTGACTCCTGTTTGTTATGGACAAATCCCCCGCTAAGCACAGAACCCTGTGGCGAGGGGATTTATCCCCGCTGGGCTGCGAAGCAGCCCCTAGACCTGCAACTTCAGAGTGTCAGGTTGATCACATCAAGCTTTTGGGGCTGCTGCGCAGCCCAGCGGGGATAAATCCCCTCGCCACAAAAAGACAGTGTCCGACCTTAGTCAGGCCTGCACGCTCAACCCATACTCAGCCGCCGCATCCTGCAACCACAGCCACCAGTAATCGGAGAAGCTGCGACGGATCACCAGCTCCCAGGTGTCTTCACCCGTGTGGCGGATCACCAGTTGCGACTTGGCGAACACCGTGCCCACCGCCTTGCCCACCGGAAAGTTGCTTGGGTGTACATCGTAGCTGGTGGATTTCATCAGCACGTCGCGTACGTTCGGGCCGGACAGTTCGAGGATCTGCTGGCCGCCGCTGACGTTGACGATCTGGATGTGCAGGTCGCCCAGGGCTTCGCGCAGCTTCTGCTCGGCGGCGAACTCTTCGCCGGTGGGCACCACCAGCAGCCATTCATCCGGGCCGAGCCATTGCAGACTGGTCTCGCCCTTGATGATGACGCTCAGGGCGCCCGGCAATTCCAGGCCCAGGGCCTTGTGTACGCCGGCGGCGAACGCCGGGTCGTGGCCATCGCCACGAAGGGTCAGGTGGCCGAGGAGTTTTTTCTCGCGCACGGTCACGCCGGCATTCTTGCGGCCCTTGCCGACCAGGCTGGCGAGGTCGGCATGGTGCAGCGACGACTCGGCCTTGGCCCCGGTGGTTGGGCGTTGTTGGTACACGTTGACTGCGGTCATATGGAGCACCTGTCTTGAATTCTGTAGTTCCGGCCTTTGTGGTGGCTGTCCTGCCGTCTTCGCGAGCAAGCCCGCTCCCACATTGGATTGATGCCTGGCTCAAATTCCTTTGGCGACTTCAATCCTGTGGGAGCGGGCTTGCTCGCGAATCAGGCGACTCGGTGAAGCTGCCCACCCACAGGACCAAAGTCCCTTAGATGTTCTGCCGATCCCCCTTCGGATCGAAGAACACCGAAGAAACGATCTCTGCCTCGATCACGCTACCGTCGGCCAATGGCGCGAACACTCGCTCGCCCAGGCGCTTCAAGCCGCCCTTGACCACGCCCATCGCAAACGAATAACCCAGGGAGTTATGCGCATAGCTGGAGGTGACATGGCCGACCATCGACATCGGAATCGCCTGCTTGGGGTTGAACACCAGTTGCGCGCCTTCCGGCAGCCAGACATTCGGGTCGATCGGCTTGAGGCCCACCAGTTGCTTGCGGTCTTCACGCACGCAATCTTCCCGGTTCATGCCGCGCCAGCCGATCCACGAAAACGGCTTGGTCCGGCCAACGCACCAGCCCATGTTCAGGTCGTCCGGGGTCATCGAGCCATCGGTGTCCTGGCCGACGATGATGAAGCCTTTTTCGGCCCGCAATACGTGCATGGTCTCGGTGCCGTATGGGGTCAGGTTGTACTTCTTACCGGCCTCGACGATCTGCTCGAGCACGCCCATGGCGTAGTCGGCCTGCACGTTGATTTCGTACGACAGCTCACCGGTGAACGAGATCCGGAACACCCGCGCCGGGACGCCGCCCACCAGGCCTTCCTTCCAGGTCATGAACGGGAAGGCGTCCTTGTCCAGGTCGATGTCGGTAACGTCGCCGAGCAGCTTGCGGCTGTTGGGCCCCGACAGGGTCATGGTCGCCCAGTGGTCAGTGACCGAGGTGAAGTACACCTTCAGGTCCGGCCATTCGGTCTGGTGATAGATCTCCAGCCATTGCAGCACGCGCGCGGCACCGCCGGTGGTGGTGGTCATCAGGAAGTGATTGTCCGCCAGACAGGCCGTTACGCCGTCGTCGAAGACCATGCCGTCTTCCTTGCACATCAAGCCGTAGCGGGCCTTGCCCACGTCGAGCTTGGTCCAGGCGTTGGTGTAGACGCGGTTGAGGAACTCGCGGGCATCCGGGCCCTGGATGTCGATCTTGCCCAGGGTCGAAGCGTCGAGCAGACCGACGCTGTCACGCACGGCCTGGCATTCGCGCTTGACCGCGGCATGCAGGTCTTCGCCGTTCTTCGGGAAGTACCAAGGGCGCTTCCACTGGCCGACGTCTTCGAATTCGGCACCGTTCTTCACATGCCAGGCATGCAGCGCGGTGAAGCGCACCGGCTCGAAGATGTGCCCGCAGTGCCGGCCCGCCACCGCGCCGAAAGTCACCGGCGTGTAGTTCGGACGGAACATGGTGGTGCCCATCTGCGGAATGCTCACGTTCAGCGAGCGGGCCGCGATGGCCAGGCCGTTGACGTTGCCCAGCTTGCCCTGGTCGGTACCGAAGCCCAGTGCGGTGTAGCGCTTGACGTGTTCCACCGACTCGAAGCCTTCGCGGGTGGCGAGCTCGATGGCGGCGGCAGTGACGTCGTTCTGCAGGTCGACGAATTGCTTCGGCGCCCGTGCAGTGGCTTTTTCGTGGGGCACCTGGAACAGCGCCAGGGTCGGTTCTTCGTGACGGGTCAGCGCTTTAGGCAACACGCCCTCGACGGCCTTGAAGCCGGCTTCGCTGGCCGCACGCACGCCGCCTTCGAAACCGTCGGCCAAGCTATCGCCGAGGCCATAGACGCCGTTGATACCGCCGACACAGACACGTTTTTGCGGTGCTTCGCCCGGTACGAAACCGAGGATGTCTTCACGCCAGATCGGCTTGCCGCCCAGGTGTGAAGCCAGGTGGACCACCGGGCTGTAGCCGCCGGAGCTGGCCACCAGGTCGCAGTCCAGCCATTCGCCGGGGCTGGTGACTTTGTGGGCACGGACGTCGATCGCGGCCACACGTGCCCCGGTGACGCGCTTGCTGCCACGGGCCTCGATCACGGCGCTGCCGGTGAGGATGCGGATGCCCTTGGCGCGGGCTTCTTCCACCAGCGCACCCCGTGGGTTACTGCGGGCGTCGGCCACGGCGACCACTTGCAGGCCGGCATCGAACCAGTCCAGGGCCACGCGATAGGCGTGGTCGTTGTTGGTGCTCAGGACCAGTTTCTTGCCCGGCGCCACGCCGTAGCGGCGGATGTAGGTAGAAACTGCGCCAGCCAGCATGTTGCCCGGCACGTCGTTGTTGCCGTAGACCAATGGGCGCTCGCAGGCGCCGGTCGCCAGGACCACGCGCTTGGCGCGAACCCGGTTGATGCGCTGGCGAACCTGGCCGATCGGTGCGCGGTCACCCAGGTGATCAGTGAGCCGCTCATGGATGGTCAGGAAGTTATGGTCGTGATAACCGTTCACGGTGGCGCGAGGCAACAGCACCACTTCCGGCATCGAGCGCAGCTCAGCCACTGCGGCCGCGACCCACTCGGTCGCCGGCTTGCCGTCCAGGCTTTCGCGGGAGTCGAGCAGGCTGCCGCCGAACTCTTCTTGCTCATCGGCCAGGATCACTCGGGCACCGCTGCGGCCAGCGGCCAACGCGGCAGCCAGGCCAGACGGGCCGGCGCCAACGATCAGCACGTCGCAGTGACGGTTCATGTAGTCGTAGGTGTCCGGATCGTTCTCGGTCGGCGAGCGGCCCAGGCCTGCGGCCTTGCGGATGTACTTCTCGTAGGTCATCCAGAACGATTGCGGGTACATGAAGGTTTTGTAGTAGAAACCCGGTGGCATCAGCTTGCCGCCGACCTTGCCGAGAATCCCCATCATGTCGTTGTTCACATTCGGCCAGCCGTTGGTGCTGGTGGCGACCAAACCTTGGTACAGCGCCTGTTGCGTGGCGCGCACGTTGGGAATCTGCGTGGCTTCGGTGGCACCGATCTGCAGCACCGCGTTCGGCTCTTCGGCGCCGGCGGCGAAGATGCCGCGCGGACGGGAATACTTGAAGCTGCGACCGATGATGTCGACACCGTTGGCCAGCAACGCGGCGGCCAGGGAGTCACCTTCGAAGCCTTTGTAGGTCTGGCCGTTGAAGGTGAATGTCAGCACTTTGTTGCGGTCGATCCGTCCGCCGTTGGACAGGCGATTGATCTGGCTCATACCTTCTCTCCCAGAGCCTGTGCAGCCGCATTCGGACTGTCAGCCTTGTCGGTGAACTGCGGCTTTTCGCCGATCTTGTAGGTTTCGAGAATCTCGTAGGTCACGGTGTCACGGGTCGCGTTGAAGTACTGGCGGCAACCGGCGACGTGATCCCACAGTTCATGGTGCAACCCGCGTGGGTTGTCACGGAAGAACATGTAGTCGCCCCACTGCTCGTCGGTGCAGGCGTTCGGATCCAGTGGACGCGGGATATGCGCCTGGCCGGATGCATGGAATTCCTCTTCGGAGCGCAGTTCGCCGCAGTGAGGACAGAAGATATGCAACATGGGGATTTCTCCTGTTAGTGGGCAACCGCAGCAGCGCCGTGTTCATCGATCAACGCACCGTTGTGGAAACGGTCGATGGAGAAAGGTGCGGCCAATGGGTGCATTTCACCCTTGGCCAGGCTCGCGGCAAACACGTTGCCCGAGCCAGGTGTGGCCTTGAAGCCACCGGTGCCCCAACCGCAGTTGAAGAACATGTTCGGCACCGGGGTCTTGGAGATGATCGGGCAGGCGTCCGGCGTGGTGTCGACGATGCCGCCCCACTGGCGGTTCATGCGCACGCGGGACAACACCGGGAACATCTCGACGATGGCCTGGATGGTGTGCTCGATCACCGGGTACGAACCACGCTGGCCGTAGCCGTTGTAGCCGTCGATACCGGCGCCGATCACCAGGTCGCCCTTGTCGGACTGGCTGATGTAGCCGTGCACGGCGTTGGACATGATCACGCTGTCGATGATTGGCTTGATCGGCTCGGACACCAGCGCTTGCAGCGGGTGGGATTCGACCGGCAGGCGGAAGCCCGCGAGCTTGGCCATGTGCCCGGAGTTACCGGCAGTGACCACGCCGACGCGCTTGGCGCCGATGAAGCCCTTGTTGGTTTCCACGCCGATGCACACACCGTTTTCCTTGCGGAAACCGATCACTTCGGTCTGCTGGATCAAGTCCACGCCCAACGCGTCCGCCGCCCGGGCAAAGCCCCAGGCCACGGCATCGTGACGCGCCACGCCGCCGCGACGCTGGACGGTGGCGCCCATCACCGGGTAGCGGGTGTTTTTCGAGCAATCCAGGTACGGGATCTCGTCGGCCACTTGCTTGGCGTTGAGCAGCTCGCCATCCACGCCGTTGAGGCGGTTGGCGCTGACGCGACGCTCGGAATCACGGATGTCCTGCAGGGTGTGGCACAGGTTGTAGACGCCACGCTGGGAGAACATCACGTTGTAGTTCAGGTCCTGGGACAGGCCTTCCCAGAGTTTCATCGCGTGTTCGTACAGGTGGGCCGATTCATCCCACAGGTAGTTGGAGCGCACGATGGTGGTATTGCGCGCGGTGTTACCGCCGCCCAACCAGCCCTTCTCGACCACGGCCACGTTGGTGATGCCGTGCTCCTTGGCCAGGTAGTAGGCGGTCGCCAGGCCGTGCCCGCCACCGCCGACGATGACCACGTCGTAGACCTTTTTCGGGGTCGGCGTGCGCCACATCCGCTGCCAGTTTTCATGATGGCTGAGTGAGTGTTTGAAGAGGCCGAAGCCTGAATAGCGTTGCATAGTCATTTACTCCAAAACCGACTCAGCGATAAACCGGGAAGTCCGCGCACAGGGCCGCCACTTGCTGCGCGACATTGGCTTCGACATCGGCGTCGCCGAGGTTGTCGAGGATGTCGCAGATCCAGCCGGCCAGCGTGACGCACTGGGTAACCTTGAAACCACGCGTGGTCACCGCCGGGGTGCCGATGCGCAGGCCCGAGGTCACGAACGGCGATTGCGGGTCGTTCGGCACGGCATTCTTGTTGACGGTGATGTGGGCACGGCCCAGGGCGGCGTCGGCGTCCTTGCCGGTCAGGCCTTGGCGAATCAGGCTGACCAGGAACAGATGGTTGTCGGTGCCGCCGGACACTACATCGTAGCCGCGCTTGATGAACACGCCAGCCATGGCCTGGGCGTTATCGATCACTTGCTGCTGGTACGCCTTGAAGCCAGGCTCCGCCGCTTCCTTGAAGCACACCGCCTTGCCGGCGATCACGTGCATCAGCGGGCCGCCCTGGGCGCCGGGGAATACCGCGGCGTTGAGCTTCTTCTCGATTTCTTCGTTGGCCTTGGCCAGGATCAGGCCGCCACGTGGACCGCGCAGGGTCTTGTGAGTGGTAGTGGTCACCACGTCGGCGTACGGCAGCGGGTTCGGGTACAGGCCGGCGGCAACCAGGCCAGCGACGTGGGCCATATCGACGAACAACAAGGCACCGACCTTGTCGGCGATCTGGCGGAAGCGTGGGAAATCCAGGGTCTTGGAGTAGGCGGAGAAACCGGCGACGATCATCTTCGGCTTGCACTCGACCGCCAGGCGCTCGACTTCGTCGTAGTCGATCAGGCCGGTGGTGGTGTCGATGCCGTATTGCACCGCGTTGTAGAGCTTGCCCGAGGACGACACTTTGGCACCGTGGGTCAAGTGACCGCCGTGGGCCAGGCTCATGCCCAGGATGGTGTCGCCGGCTTGCAGCAAGGCCAGGTAGACGGCGCTGTTGGCCGACGAACCGGAGTGCGGCTGGACGTTCGCGTAATCGGCGCCGAACAATTGCTTGGCGCGCTCGATGGCCAGGGCCTCGACCTTGTCGACGTGCTCGCAGCCACCGTAGTAGCGCTTGCCCGGATAGCCTTCGGCGTATTTGTTGGTCAAGCCGCTGCCCTGGGCCTGCATCACACGCTTGCTGGTGTAGTTCTCCGACGCGATCAGTTCGATGTGATCTTCCTGGCGTTGCTCCTCGGCATTCATCGCCGCCAGCAGTGCATCATCGTAGCCTTGGATTTGGTCTTGCTTGCTGAACATCGCGTCTCTCCCAGCGGCGGCGGTGCGCCTTTCGTCTCGGTGAGGCACGGACCGTTTCGGTCGTGCCCTTTGGATGCGATGGTATGGCCGGCGCAGGCAGGTCAAATGCCTATGGACGCCACGCAAAGGTGCGTTTACGACATGGGATCAAATGGAATCGAACACCGGCACTGTGGCGAGGGAGCTTGCTCCCGCCAGACTCTGTAGGAGCTGGCGAAGCCTGCGATCTTTTGATCTTGATCTTTCACTCTTGATTCAATGAGCAGCGGAAAGATCACAGCCTCGCTTCGCTCGACAGCTCCTACGTAGCCCAGCGGGAGCAAGCTCCCTCACCACAAGGGCTATGCGGCAATCTGGCGAACCGCGAGCAGCACCAAGAAATGCGCGGGATATAGCGCATACGCCCAGCGCCGCATCGGCAATGGACGAAAACGACCGGCCTGTCGCAAAAGCACCAGCCCCAGCCATGGCGCGATCAGGCAAGCCACCAGCCCCCACAACGCCACCGCATCCCCCAGCCATGCTGCGCCATACAACACCCGCCATTGGTTGGCCGCGACACAGACCAGTCCCGGCAACAAGGCCAGATACAAGGAATGCTTGAACAGCAGCAACATCACCAGCGGCAGCAGCACGCCGAAGAAACCGAACATCAAATTCGACGAAAACAGCGCCGCCAACAGCAGCGCCACCGCGGCCAGGCATCGGGCCTCGAGGGTGGACGCCTGCCAACCGCGCGCCACAAGCAACCCGAGCACCAGCGTTGGCATGACGTTCAGCGTGGAGGGGTCGGGAATGAACAAGCGATAAGGGATTTCGCTGACGGCACTGAACAGCAACAGCCAGCCCAGGTAGCGCCACGAGCCGGCACTTGGCCCGCCGCGCGCCAGGTTTGCCGCCATCGCCAGGCAAAACCACGGAAACGCCAGCCGCCCCGGCACATATAGCCAATCGACGGAAAAACCGACATATCGCAGATGATCGAGAATCATCGACAACAGTGCCAACCATTTGAGCAAGTCCAGGGCACCATCACGTCGTCTCATGTTTATATCGGCCCAGTTACTTGGTCTTTTTCTGACAGAAACATCCCTTATGTTCCTCCGCCAATCTTGGGTAAAGTGCGCACCAGTATCGATCACGGCGTTGTGGACCCAAGCACGCCGAACCATGGAACCCCTCATCCGGGGCATTCCGCCAGGGATCTCTTACCCAGGACTCTCTATTCAAGGAGCAAGGCCATGACCGACAAGAGCCAACAATTCGCCAGCGACAACTATTCCGGTATTTGCCCCGAAGCCTGGGCCGCCATGGAAGAAGCCAACCAGGGCCACCAGCGTGCCTACGGTGATGACGATTGGACCCACCGCGCCGCAGATGGCTTTCGGGAGCTATTCGAAACCGACTGCGAAGTGTTCTTTGCGTTCAACGGCACGGCTGCCAACTCCCTGGCCCTTTCGTCGCTGTGCCAGAGTTATCACAGCGTGATCTGCTCGGAAACCGCCCACGTCGAAACCGACGAATGCGGCGCACCGGAATTCTTTTCCAACGGTTCCAAGCTGCTGGTGGCGCGCACCGAGAATGGCAAGCTGACCCCCGAGTCGATCCGCGAGGTCGCCCTCAAGCGCCAGGACATCCACTATCCCAAGCCGCGCGTCGTGACCCTGACCCAGGCCACGGAAGTCGGCAGCGTCTACACGCCGGATGAAATCCGCGCCATCAGCGCCACCTGCAAGGAACTGGGGTTGAACCTGCACATGGACGGCGCACGGTTCTCCAACGCCTGCGCCTTCCTCGGCTGCACCCCAGCCGACCTGACCTGGAAAGCCGGCGTCGACGTGCTGTGCTTCGGCGGCACTAAGAATGGCATGGCGGTGGGTGAAGCCATCCTGTTCTTCAACCACGACCTGGCCGAAGACTTCGACTATCGCTGCAAACAGGCCGGGCAGTTGGCGTCGAAAATGCGCTTTCTCTCCGCACCGTGGGTCGGCTTGCTGCAAGACGACGCGTGGCTCAAGCACGCCCGCCACGCCAACCGCTGCGCGCAACTGCTGGCAGAACTGGTCAGCGACATCGACGGCGTGGAACTGATGTTCCCGGTCCAGGCCAACGGCGTGTTCCTGCAACTCTCGGAACCGGCCATCGCCGCACTGACGGCCAAGGGCTGGCGTTTCTACACCTTCATCGGCAAGGGCGGCGCACGCTTCATGTGCTCGTGGGATACCGAGGAAGCGCGGGTGCGGGAATTGGCGGCGGATATTCGGGAAGTGATGGCGGGCTAAGTAGAAATACACTCAAGACCGGGCCGGGACACCCGTGGCGAGGGGATTTATCCCCGCTGGGCTGCGAAGCAGCCCCAAAGCAGTCAACTCGGTCTGCCTGAAACACCGCGATTGCAGGTTTTAGGGCTGCTTCGCAGCCCAACGGGGATAAATCCCCTCGCCACAGGAAATCCCTCTAGGCACAAGTAAATCCCTCCAGGTACAGAGGGATTTACACCTGCCTGAGCGAGCAAATCAGAAATCGATCCGCACATCCCCCTTCGGCACGCTGCAGCACGACAGGATATAACCCTCGGCCTCGTCGTCCTCGGTGATGCCGCCGTTGTGCTCCATCTCCACTTCCCCGCCCAGCTTCAGTACTTTGCAGGTGCCGCAGATGCCCATGCCGCAGGCCTTGGGGATCATCATGCCGAGCTTGGCGGCAGCGGCGTGGACGGTTTCTCCCGGCCCCACGCGAATGCTCTTGCCCGATGAAGTGAACTCCACCAGGTGCAGGTCAGCCGCATCGACTTCTGGCGCGTCGGCAGCCTGCTCGGCCTGCTCCACCGCGTCGGCACGGGCTTCCGGCGGCGTCGCGCCGAAGGACTCCTCGTGGTAGCGCTTCATGTCATAGCCAGCGGCTTCCAGCAGGCGCTTGACCGCAGTCATGTACGGGGTCGGGCCGCAGCAGAACACCTCGCGCTCGAGGAAGTCGGGCACCATCAGTTCCAGCATCTTGTGATTCAGGTAGCCGCGATACCCGGCCCACGGCTCGCCCAGGCCATGCTTTTCGCAGATCAGGTGCAAGCTGAAGTTGTCGATCCGCGACGCCATGTGCTCCAGCTCGCGGTGGTAGATGATGTCCTTGGGCGAGCGGGCGCTGTGGATGAAAGTCATGTCGACATTGGCGTTGGTGTCGTAGAACCAGCGCGCCATGGACATGCACGGCGTAATGCCCACGCCGCCACTGAGGTAAAGCACTTTCGGGCTCGGGAAATCGATAGCGTTGAACAGCCCCACCGGCCCATGTACCGCCAGTTCCTGGCCCTCGTGCAGGGTGTCGTGCAGCCAGTTGGAAACCTTGCCCCCCGGCACGCGCTTGATCGTCACGGAGAAACTGTAGGGCACCGACGGCGAGCTGGAGATCGTGTAGGAGCGCATGATCGGCTGGCCTTCGATTTCCAGCTCCAGGGTGACGAACTGCCCCGGCTTGAAAAAGAACATGATTGGCTGGTCGGCCATGAAGCAAAAGGTGCGCACATCCCAGGTTTCCTGGATGACTTTGACGCAACGCACGATATGTCGGCCATTGGCCCAGGTCTGGGTCGTGACCGGGTTCAGGAAATTATTGGACATGCTGATCTCCACGGCCGACTGTCGGCCTTCATGAGGGCGATTGTGCGCAGGCACCTGAGTGACCATTTACCTATCTGCGACATTCACATACTTATCGCGACCAGCCCCCAACGACCGGGGCTTGCGCGTCGGGAACAGATTGGGCCATGTCGCCCATGGATAAGGTTGCGCCCCTGCGCGGCCCCACACTCGCCCCAACAGACAAACAGATTTTTTTGCCTTGCGTAGCACAACCGATCAGCCACTTTTTTGATGGTCACGTAGAGGACCATGAGGACAAAACGATGGACGTCACCACTACCCTGAGCCTGGGCGATCCGCAGGAACCCGCACGCAAGGCCACCGCGCAAATGCTGCAAGAGCGCGAGCGTACCTTTTCGCTGCCGCAACCGTTCTACAGTGACGAGCGCCTGTTTGATATCGACATGCAGGAAATCTTCCAGAAAGAATGGTTGATCGCCGGCATGACCTGCGAGATCCCGGCCAAGGGCAACTACCTGACGCTGCAGATCGGCAAGAACCCGATCATCGTGATTCGCGGCGCCGAGGGCGTGGTGCATGCGTTCCATAACGTCTGCCGCCACCGCGGTTCGCGGCTGTGCACCAGCGACAAGGGCAAGGTCGCCAAGCTGGTCTGCCACTACCACCAGTGGACCTACGAACTGGACGGTCGCCTGCTGTTCGCCGGTACCGAGATGGGCGCCGACTTCGACATGAAGCAGTACGGCCTCAAGCCTGTGAACGTGAAGACTGCTGGCGGCTACATCTTCATCAGCCTGGCCGAGAACCCGCCGGCGATCGATGACTTCCTGTCGACACTGAACCACTACATGGAACCGTACGACATGGAAAACACCAAGGTGGCGGTGCAAACCACCTTGATGGAAAAGGCCAACTGGAAGCTCGTGCTGGAAAACAACCGCGAGTGCTACCACTGCAACGCCTCGCACCCTGAATTGCTCAAGACCCTGCTGGAATGGGACGACGTCACCGACCCACGGGCCGACCAGGCGTTCAAGGACCACGTGGCCGCCTCCGCCGCCGCCTGGGAAGCCGAGAAGATCCCTTACGCCCACGCCAGTTTCGGCCTGCGCAACCGCATCGTGCGCATGCCGCTGCTCAAGGGCACCGTGTCGATGACCATGGACGGCAAGCAGGGCTGCGCCAAGCTGATGGGTCGCATCAAGAACCCGGACCTGGGCTCGATGCGCATCCTGCACCTGCCGCACTCGTGGAACCACTGCATGGGCGACCACATCATCGTCTTCACCGTGTGGCCGATCAGCGCCCAGGAAACCATGGTCACCACCAAGTGGCTGGTGCACAAGGACGCGGTCGAAGGCGTGGACTACGACGTGGAGCGCATGCGCCAGGTCTGGGACGCCACCAACGACCAGGACCGTCGCCTGGCCGAGGAAAACCAGCGCGGCATCAACTCCACCGCCTACCAGCCAGGCCCGTACTCCAAGACCTATGAGTTCGGCGTGGTGAATTTCGTCGATTGGTACAGCGAGCGCATGCTCAACAACCTGGGGGCCGAGCCGGCGCCGTACCTCAAGGGCGTTCCAGTCCAGGGCTAAGTCAGAAGCATCGTCGGATCGCCGCCCGGAGCAAGCTCGCTCCCACAGGGGTTCTGTGTCGTTCACAAAACCTGTGGGAGCGAGCTTGAACTGGCCTAATAATTCCGGACACCTCTTAAGGGCGATATGATTTCGCCAACTTGGAGGTTCCATGAACGAAAGAAAGGTCTATACCCGCGAGTTCAAGCTGCACGCTGCCAGCATGGTGCTTGA
>NZ_JAESPG010000020.1:0-134206 GCF_016756915.1 Pseudomonas sp. HB05 | reverse complement strand
TCCCGAACTCAGAAGTGAAACGATGCATCGCCGATGGTAGTGTGGGGTTTCCCCATGTGAGAGTAGGTCATCGTCAAGATTAAATTCCGAAACCCCTATCTGCTGACGCAGGTAGGGGTTTTGTTTTGCCTGCAAGAAAGTTCTTACGACAAGCGCAGACAGCTCCCGGCTGTCACAGCCCCCCGACAATGCTAAGGTTCTGCCCTAGCTTTTGCATTTTCAAGGATGCCTTTCATGCCGGACGCAACGTCCCTTAGCCCAGCGTTCATGGTGGTTCACGGGAATCGCCTTGATGAATTGCGCAGCCTGGTGATCAGCCTGATGCGGCGTTATCCGCTGGCCCCTCTTGAAAATGAAATCGCGCTGGTACAGAGCAACGGTATTGCCCAATGGCTTAAACTCGCGCTGGCTGAGGACCCGGAAGACGACGATACCGGCGGTTGCGGCATTGCGGCAGCCATCGACGTGCAGTTGCCAGGTAGCTTCATGTGGCAGCTCTATCGAATGGTGCTCGGGCGTGACGAAATCCCTGCCAAATCCCTCTTGGACAAGGCTCCGCTCACATGGAGGCTGATGCGTCTCCTGCCGCAGCTGATTGAACAGCCACATTTCGAACCCCTGCGACGTTTTCTCACTCATGACGCTGACTTGCGCAAGCGCTACCAACTGTCTGAGCGTCTGGCTGACCTGTTTGACCAGTATCAGGTCTACCGTGCCGACTGGCTCGAGGACTGGGCACAGGGACGACACCAGACGAGGAATGTCCGCGGTGACACCAAGCCGCTCGCGGCGGCCAATTGCTGGCAAGCGGAACTGTGGCGAGCCCTGTTGCTGGATGTAGGTGAGAAGGGCATGGCCCAAAGTCGTGCTGGTGTTCATCAGCGCTATCTGGAGTGCATCAACAGCCTGGAAGCCGCTCCACAAGGCCTGCCTGCGCGAGTAATTGTCTTTGGCATATCGTCATTGCCCGCCCAAGTCCTCGAGGCGCTTGCCGGGCTCTCACGGTTTAGCCAGGTTTTGCTGTGTGTCCACAATCCATGCCGACATCATTGGGCAGATATCGTGGCCGACAAGGACTTGCTTCGCCACCAATACAAACGGCAAGCACGTAAGCGCGGCATGCCTGAAGTCCTCGACTCGCAGACGTTGCACCAGCATGCTCATCCTTTATTGGCGGCCTGGGGAAAACAGGGGCGCGACTATATCAATCTGCTCGACAGTTACGATGACCCCACGACCTATCGCTCGGTGTTCCGCGAAGGGCGAATCGATCTGTTCAGCGACGGCCAACCTGCCACCCTCCTCAGCCAGTTGCAGAATGACATTCTTGAATTGCGTCCCTTGGACGAAACTCGAGAGCAATGGCCAGAGGTCGATACCCAGCAAGATGAGTCCATCCGCTTCCATATCGCCCACAGCGCGCAACGCGAAGTCGAGATCCTCCATGATCAGCTCCTTGCTCAGTTCAGCAAGGATCCGACCTTGCGTCCTCGCGACATTATCGTCATGGTCCCGGATATCGACAGTTACGCGCCGCATATTCGTGCGGTGTTCGGTCAACTTGATAAATTCGACAATCGTTTCATTCCATTCACCCTGACCGATCAAGGCCAGCGTGGACGTGACCCTCTTCTGATCGCAGTCGAACATTTGCTCAAACTTCCTGATAGTCGTTTTCCGGTCAGCGAAATCCTCGATTTGCTGGACGTCCCGGCGTTGCGCGAGCGGTTTGGCATTGGCGAGTCCGATTTGCCAACGCTGCACCGTTGGATCGAGGGGGCCGGCATCCGTTGGGGAATGAGTGCCGAACATCGTGCCGGGCTGGGTTTGCCCGCAGAGCTTGAACAGAACAGCTGGCGTTTCGGCCTGCGTCGCATGTTATTAGGATATGCGGTCGGCAATTCGCAGGCTTACGAAGGCATCGAGCCGTATGACGAAATCGGTGGTCTCGATGCGGCGTTGATCGGTCCTTTGGTGGCGTTGCTGGATGCCTTGGAAGTCGCTCATCAGGAGCTCAGCCAGCCAGCATCGCCTCAGGATTGGGGCGCGCGCCTGCATAACCTGATGCAGCTGTTCTTCTTGGCGAGCAATGAACACGACGATTATCTACTGACCCAGCTCGAAGACCTGCGTGAATCCTGGCTGGAAACCTGCGAGTCAGTTGCCCTGCACGATGAACTGCCATTGACGGTCGTAAGGGAGGCCTGGCTGGCCGGGTTGGACCAAGGGCGATTGTCCCAGCGCTTCCTGGCTGGGGCGGTCAACTTTTGTACCTTGATGCCGATGCGAGCAATTCCTTTCAAACTGGTCTGTTTGCTGGGAATGAATGACGGTGATTACCCTCGCGCCCAACCGCCCTTGGACTTCGACCTGATGGGCAGCGATTATCGGCCTGGCGATCGCTCTCGGCGCGAGGATGATCGGTACTTGATGCTGGAGGCGCTTCTTTCCGCACGGGAAAAACTCTACATCAGTTGGGTGGGACGCAGCATTCGTGACAATAGCGAACGACCGCCCTCCGTTCTCGTTGGCCAGCTACGCGATCATCTTGCCAGTGGCTGGCGGTTGGCAGATGGCAAGGGAAGCCTTCTTGGCGCGCTCACCCAGGAGCATCCTCTTCAACCGTTCAGTGCCCGCTATTTTTACCAGGGCGATCAGCTATTCAGTTATGCCACCGAATGGCGAGTGCTTCATGACGCCCAGGATCACACTCAGATGCCTCCGCGATTGGCTCCCTATGTTCAGGAAGAACCCTTGGGACTTGGTCAGTTGCAGGATTTCCTGCGCAATCCTGTCCGTCATTTTTTCAGCCAGCGACTCAAAGTGTTTTTCGAGACCATCGAAGCTCCCCTGGCCGATGATGAGCCTTTCGTGCTCGATGCGTTGCAGCGTTACAGCTTGAGCGACAGCCTGCTCGAAGCCGCTCTCATTCGTCTCGATCAACCGGACCTTGCATTGCAGGCGCATGCCAAACGGCTCCAGAACAGCGGGCTGTTACCCATGGCTGGTTTTGGTGAAAGCCTGCAGCGTGAGTTGATCGAGCCATTGCCAGACCTGCTTCAACGTTACCAACAACTTCTGGCGCTGTGGCCGACTCCATTGGCGAGCGCCGTACCCATCAGCCTGCAATTGGCAGAAGTCAGTGTCGAAGGTTGGCTCAGTGGTCTGCATCAGCGATCTGATGGTGCGGTCTTGGCGATCACCGCCATCCCCAACAGCATCGGTTCCACCAAGACTCGAAAATGGCATCGCCTGATACGGCCTTGGGTGAACCATCTAGTCGCCTGCGCCAGCGGTCTTTCGATGACGACTGCATTGGTTGCCAGTGATGACAGCTTGCTGTTGGCGCCTTTTGAGGAAGCCGTTTCGCGAAGACTGCTCGGTGATCTGTTGCAAGCCTGGCAGACAGGCATGCGCGAGCCGCTGCCGATCGCGGTGAAGACTGCCTTTGCCTGGCTCGGTCAGAGCGACCCCGGAAAGGCCGAAGCGGCGGCTCGAAAAGCCTATGAAGGCGACGGTCTGAATTTCGAAGGCGAGCGGCGGGAAAGCCCGGCCCTGGCTCGACAGTTCGCTGACTTTGACGCGCTCGTTGCAGACGAAACATTCCCCGATTGGTGCGATGCGCTTTATCGACCGTTATTCGAAGCCCCCTGGCGTTCACTGGCCGATGAGGACGTGCATTCATGAGTCGGCAAACTCCGTTGGCCCTGGCCTTCCCATTGCGTGGCAGTCAGTTGATCGAGGCCAGCGCCGGTACGGGCAAGACTTTCACCATATCTGCTTTGTACTTGCGCCTGGTATTGGGGCACGGCGGATCGGCGGCTGGATTCGGTCGCGAACTGCTTCCCCCGCAGATCCTGGTGGTGACCTTTACTGACGCCGCCACCAAGGAGTTGCGTGATCGTATCCGTACGCGCCTGGCAGAGGCGGCGCGTTTTTTTCGCGACGAAATTCCTGCCCCGGATTCGTTGGTAACAGCGTTGCGTGATGAGTTTGACGAAGGGCAATGGCCTGCCTGTGCCAACCGGCTCGACATTGCCGCGCAATGGATGGATGAGGCAGCCGTTTCGACTATCCATGGTTGGTGCCAGCGCATGTTGCGCGAGCATGCTTTTGACAGTGGCAGCTTATTTACCCAGACCCTGGAAACCGATCACAGCGAGCTGCTCGGCGAGGTGCTGCGCGACTACTGGCGGCTGTTCTGCTACTCGATGCAAGGCGAGGCGTTGGATTGGGTACGTACCCACTGGGGTGGACCTGCGGCGTTGTTGCCGCGAGTGAAAGGCCTGTTTTCCAATGGACGCGGCAATGATGATGGGCTTGAGCCCGCCGAGCTTATCGCCGCAGCCCTGCAGGACCGCAGCGCTGCCTTGCTTGATCTCAAGGCGCCGTGGCGTCAATGGGCGGTGGAATTGCTGGAGATATGCCAGCAAGGCGTGGCGAGTAAAAGCGTCGATGGGCGCAAGATGCAAGCCCGTTATTTTGAGCCGTGGTTCCAGAAGATCACGGCCTGGGTAGAGGATGAAAGCGTTGAACTTTTGGACATCGGCACGGGATTCACGCGGTTGACACCCGAGGGAATGGCCGAAGCCTGGAAGGGAGAGGTGCCAAATCACCCCGGCCTGGACGCGATGTCAGGGCTCAAGGCGAGCCTGGACGCATTGCCGACACCCGATGCCGCCGTGTTGCAGCATGCCGCGCAATGGGTAGGGGAGCGCTTCGAGGCGGAAAAGCGTCGCCGAGCGGAAATGGGCTTCGACGATATGTTGTTGCGTCTCGACGCGGCTCTACAGGCTGAAGGCGGGGAACGTCTGGCGAGCGTGATTCGTGAGCAGTTTCCGGTCGCTCTGATCGATGAGTTCCAGGACACCGACCCGGTCCAGTACCGGATCTTCGAAAGTATCTATCGCATCAAGGACAACGATCCCGAAACAGGACTGTTCCTGATCGGCGACCCGAAACAGGCCATTTATGCTTTCCGGGGGGCTGACATCTATACCTACCTGCGCGCCCGGGAAGCCACTGCTGGCAGGCTGCATACGCTGGGAACGAACTTTCGTTCCAGCCATGCCATGGTCGGCGCCGTGAACCATATTTTTCAGAACGCGGAAACCCGTCCAAAAGGGCGCGGGGCTTTCCTGTTCCGTGAGCCATCGGGTGAGAATCCGGTGCCGTTCCTGGCAGTGGGATCCCAAGGACGAAAGGAGTCCTTGCTGATCGCAGGACAAACCGTCCCCGCAATGAATATCTGGCACCTGGCCTCGGACCAACCGCTCTCTGGCGCGACGTATCGGCAACACATGGCCGCTGCCTGCGCCAGCGAGATCACTGCGCTGCTCAACGGCGGCCAGTCGGGGCGTGATGGGTTTGTCAGTGACGGGGATACCTTGCGTGGGCTGCTACCGGCGGACATCGCCATTCTGGTTCGAGATGGCAAGGAAGCGCAGGCCGTGCGCGGCGAATTGTCTGCACGAGGCGTACGAAGCGTCTACCTGTCCGACAAGGATTCGGTGTTTGCCGCGCAAGAAGCGCGGGACTTGCTGACCTGGCTGAAGGCGTGCGCCGAGCCGGATGCCGAACGTCCATTGCGAGCGGCGCTGGCCAGCATCACATTGGACTTGCCGATTACGGAGCTGGAGCGACTTAATCAGGATGAGCTGGCATGGGAAAGTCGCGTCATGCAGTTTCGTGGTTATCGGCTGGTCTGGCGTACCCAGGGTGTGCTGCCGATGTTGCGACGCCTGCTGCACGATTTCAAATTGCCCCAGGCCTTGATGACGCGTGGCGACGGGGAGCGGGTGCTGACCAATTTGCTCCATCTGTGCGAACTGTTGCAGCAGGCTGCCGTCGAGCTGGATGGCGAGCAGGCGCTGATTCGATACCTGTCCGAGCATCTGGCGTTGACCGGGCAGGCCGGCGAAGAACAGATCCTTCGCCTGGAAAGCGATGAGCAGTTGGTCAAAGTGGTGACGATCCACAAATCCAAGGGGCTCGAATATCCGTTGGTCTTCCTGCCGTTCATTTGCTCGACGAAACCGGTGGACGGCAGCCGATTGCCTTTGCATTACCACGACGAAGCCGGCCAGGCGCAAATCAGTCTCACGCCGACCCCCGTATTGATCGCCAAGGCCGATGACGAACGCTTGGCCGAAGACCTGCGCCTCCTGTATGTGGCGCTGACTCGCGCCCAACACGCCTGTTGGCTGGGTGTCGCCGATCTCAAGCGTGGCAGCAACAGCCGCTCCATCCTGCACCTGTCGGCGCTGGGTTATCTGCTGGGCGGCGGCGCACCGTTGACGGAGTCGGTGGCGTTGCGGCAATGGCTGGAAGATTTGCAACAAGGCAGCCAAGCGGTGAACTGCCAGGATATGCCCCAGGCCAACGACGAACACTACCTGCCAGCCCAAAACGAAGCGGTGTTGCGCGCACCTTTGTTGCCGGTACGCAAAGCCAGCGAGAACTGGTGGATCGCTTCCTACAGCGCATTGCGCCTGGGCGAAACGCTTAGCGCGGGGGGAGACACCGCACCGGAAAACCCACAGGCGCAGAAACAGTTCGATGATGAGCGTCTTGACCCGGATGCCCCCAGGGAAGTGGTTGCTGTCGGCGGCGACATCCATCGCTTTCCACGTGGTCCGAACCCGGGCACGTTCCTGCACGGTCTTCTGGAGTGGTCGGCCAGGGAAGGATTTACCACCACGCCAGCGGTAATCGAGGATGCTATTGCCCGACGTTGCAACCGCCGAGGCTGGAAAGGCTGGATCACCACGCTTGGCGACTGGTTGCAGCACCTGATCACAACGCCTTTGCATATCGGTGGCGGCCAGGCTCCGGTGTTGTTGACGCAGCTGACTCGCTTCCAGGTCGAAATGGAGTTCTGGTTCGCCAGCCACAAAGTCGATGTGCTCAAGCTTGACGAACTTGTCTGCCGATTCACCCATGGCGGCGTGGCTCGCATCGCCGCGGAGCCGGTGTTGCTCAACGGCATGTTCAAGGGTTTCATCGACTTGACCTTCGAACATGACGGTCGGTACTACGTGGCTGATTACAAGTCCAACTGGCTGGGGGCTGATGACACGGCCTACACCGTGCAGGCGATGGAGCAATCGATCCTGGATAATCGCTACGACTTGCAATACGTCCTGTACCTGTTGGCGCTGCATCGCCAGCTCAAGGCACGCTTGCCCGATTATGACTACGACCGGCATGTCGGCGGAGCGTTGTATATATTCTTGCGTGGCACGCGCGCAGCCAGCCAGGGCGTGTATTTCACCAAGCCCCCGCGAGCCTTGATCGAACAACTCGATCGCCTGTTCCGAGGGGCGCCCGAACCCAAGGCCGAACCGGCGTGGGTACAGGGAGAACTGTTATGAGTCGTTCCTTTGCCGACCTGCTCCCCAGACCGTCCGAAGACGAGAGCCTGGCCAACCTTGCGCCGCTGAGTGAGGCGAGTGATCTGTTGCTGCTGCTCACGCGCTGGGTGGAGCGCGGCTGGCTTCGAGCCCTGGACAAGGCGTTTGTCGCGTTCCTCCATGAGCTGGAGCCCAACGACGATCCGCTGGTACTGCTCGCCGCGGCACTGACCAGTCACCAACTGGGTCATGGACACGTCTGCCTGGATCTGTTCGAGACACTCAGCGAGCCGGACTTCGCACTGTCGCTCCCTCCCGAGGGCGACGTTCAGACAGGCGCAACGCTGTTGCCGTCCCAGATACTGCAAGCTCTGGACCCCGCCCATTGGTGCAAGGTCCTGGCATCCAGTCGCCTGGTCGCCTTGGCGGTCGACATGACTGAAGAGGCGCAGCAGCGGCCGTTGGTGCTGTCGGGCAAACGCCTCTATCTGCGCCGTTACTGGGCCTATGAACGGCGGATCGATGAAGCATTGCGTCAACGGCTGGCCGATCATGGCGCAGCGCCCGATGACCTGCGCGAGCGCCTTGCGGGATTGTTCGGAGCGGCCAGTCTCACAGGTCCGATCGATTGGCAGAAGCTGGCCTGCGCGCTGGCGACCCGGAGCGCTTTCAGCATCGTGACGGGCGGCCCGGGCACAGGGAAGACCACCACGGTCGTGCGTCTGCTTGCCTTGTTGCAGGCGCCGGCTGTCGAGGCTGGGAAACCGCTGCGTATTCGCCTGGCCGCGCCCACTGGCAAGGCAGCGGCGCGCTTGACCGAGTCCATCAGCCAGCAGGTCCGGACGCTGGATGTGTCCGATGGCGTGCGCGAGCGCATTCCCTGCGACGTCACCACCGTCCATCGACTGCTGGGCAGCCGCCCTGGTACTCGGCATTTTCGCCATCATCGGGGCAATCGCTTGCCACTGGATGTGCTGGTGGTTGATGAAGCGTCAATGATCGACCTGGAAATGATGGCGAATTTGCTGGATGCACTGCCGCCTCATGCGCGCCTGGTGCTGCTGGGTGACAAGGACCAGTTGGCGTCGGTCGAGGCGGGTGCGGTTCTGGGGGATCTATGTCGGGATGCCGAGGAAGGCTGGTATAGCCCGCAGACCCTGGCCTGGCTCGAGTCCGTCAGCGGCGAGAACCTGGCGGCCAGCGACCTGAAGCAGGACCTCGATGGCGCTCATCCCCTGGCCCAGCAAGTGGTCATGCTCAGGCATTCCCGGCGCTTTGGCGAAGGCAGCGGCATTGGGCAATTGGCCCGCAGCGTGAATCGGCAACAGCCGGAGAAAGCCCGTCAGGTGCTGCAGGGCGGTCAATATGCGGACCTGTTTTTCCTTGGGCTCAAAGGCGAGCATGACGGAGTGCTGGAGCGTTTTCTGCTCGACGGCCGAGTAGATGGCCCGCAAGGGTATCGGCATTACCTGAATCTGCTGCGGCAACGGCGCCCGGACATTTCTCGTCCGTTGGAAGACAGTTGCTGGACGGAGTGGGCCAGGGATGTCCTGGCGGCATTCGACGAGTTCCAGTTGCTTTGTGCCGTGCGCAAAGGCCCGTGGGGTGTCGAGGGGTTGAATCAGCGGATCACGGCTGCGTTGCTCAAGGCTCGTTTGATCGACAGCGATCATCTCTGGTACGAGGGGCGTCCGGTACTGATGACTCGCAACGACTACGGGCTCGGGTTGATGAATGGCGATATCGGCATCGCCCTAAAGCTGCCTGAGCGTGACGGGCCTGATGCGGGCAGACAGGTGTTGAGAGTTGCCTTCCCCCGTAACGATGGCCAAGGTGGCGTGCGTTTTGTCCTGCCCAGTCGCCTGAATGATGTGGAAACCGTGTACGCCATGACGGTGCACAAGTCCCAAGGCTCGGAGTTCGCCCATACGGCGCTCATCCTTCCCGATGTGTTGAACCCCGTGTTGACCAAGGAACTGGTATACACGGCGGTTACCCGGGGCAAGCACTGGTTCAGTCTCATAGAGCCGAGAGCCGGGGTATTCGAGGAGGCCGTCCGCCGCAAGGTCAAGCGCCTGAGTGGGTTGATGTTGGAATGGGAACAAGGTGGCTGATTGCCTAATTTTCACCTTTAATGCTTCGATCGCGGTTCTGCCTGTTTTTTGTCGGAAATCGCCGTAGGGCACTGTCTCGCTGGCTTTTTGACACTGTGTTATCGTTTCGGCTCTTATCTTAATCAGAGATCATCCAGGATGGTGGCAGTTCGGGGGGCAGCGTGCAGCGAGAACTGGAAGCCTCATGTGCTTGCCGGCTTCCTATGGATGCTGTCATTCGCGGTGGTCGCTCAAGAGCAGGCAACCCCCGACCGCGCCGACCAGCGAGCCGAAGCGGTCACACAGGTCGTGCTGGGCATCCTCAGCTATGCCCGTTGGCCTGTGGAGCCGACACAATTGCAGCTCTGTATCGTCGGTCCGACTCAATATACCGATGTGCTTGTCAAAGGTACGACCCAGGCCACGGGCCGACCGGTATCCGTGCAGCGGGTGCTGGCAGATCATCCTGGCATCGCCGACGACTGCAACGCTGTCTACATCGGCAGGCTGACCAATGAGGAACGCTCGCGCCTGTTCACGTCATTGATTGGCAAGCCTGTGTTGAGCATCAGCGAGGGGGGCGATCAATGTACCGTGGGCAGTCTGTTCTGCCTGCGGGTCGGCGATGAACAGGTCTCGTTCGAGGTCAACCTTGATTCGGTTGCGCGCAGTGGCGTGCGAATTCATCCGAGCGTTCTCCAGCTTTCACGTCGCAGGCCGGCCGCCCCATGAGTTCCCCAAAGCCACGAGTTCGGCCCACGTTGGGCTCGGTTATCGGTCGCGGCCATCTGATCGTCGCACTGGTGGCGATCTCCATGGCCAGCATTTCGCTGACGCTGCTCGGCGTGCTCGCGTTGCGGGTCTATGCCGATCACAACCTGCATTTGATCGCCCGTTCAATCAATTACACCGTGGAGGCCGCCGTGGTGTTTGATGACGCGGCCGCCGCCACGGAAGCGCTGGCGCTGATTGCCGCCACCGAAGAAGTAGCCGATGCGCAGATATTCAATGAGCACGGTCGCCTTCTGGCTCACTGGCAGCGACCCGACACCGGCCTCTTGTCGGGTCTGGAATTGCATATCGCGAAGGCATTCCTGGAAAAACCGATCAGCCTTCCCATCGTCCACCAAGGACAGAACATCGGCAGAATCTTGCTGGCCGGACATGGCGGAAGCCTGTTGCGATTTTTGCTCAGCGGCCTCGCGGGCATTGTTTTATGTACGGCGATAAGCGCCTGGGTCGCGCTGTATCTGGCGAGGCGCCAGTTGCGGTCGATTACCGGGCCACTGCGCAGCCTGGCTGAAGTGGCTCACGCCGCGCGCTGCGAGCGCGCTCTGGATCGTCGCGTGCCGCCGGCCGACATCGCTGAACTGGACAACCTGGGCAACGACTTCAACGCCTTGCTTGCCGAACTGGAATCCTGGCAGACCCATCTGCAAAGTGAAAACGAAACCTTGGCTCACCAGGCCAGCCACGACAGCCTGACCGGATTGCCTAACCGGGCATTTTTCGAAGGTCGATTGATCCGCGCGTTGCGCAATGCCAGCAAGCTCGACGAGCAGGTGGCCGTCCTGTATCTGGACAGCGACCGCTTCAAGGGCATCAATGACAACTTCGGTCACGCTGCCGGCGACGCGGTGCTGACTGCCGTGGCGACCCGGGTCCGCGCGCAGTTGCGAGAGAATGACCTGGTCGCGCGCCTGGGGGGCGATGAGTTTGCCGTGCTGCTGACGCCCCTGCACAAGGTCGAGGATGCCGAGCGGATCGCTGAGAAAATCATTGCCAGCATGGACATGCCGATTCAGTTGCCCGGCAATGCCTCGGTCTTGACGTCCCTCAGTGTCGGTATCGCGGTTTTTCCCGAACATGGTGCCACGCCCGGCGCCTTGCTGAGTGCCGCCGATGCGGCGATGTACCAGGCCAAGCGCCTCGCCCGAGGCGGCCAACACACGGCAGGGTCGGAGCACCCGGTCGCGGATCTTCAAACCAGGAGCTGATTGCATGCGTTCAAATGCTCGTTTCCCCCTGCTGCGATTCGCAGCATTTTTATTGATCGCCGTTTTTACCCTCGCCGGGTGCCAGACCACACCGCCGAAAGGCCTGACCCCAGCGCAGATCGCCGTCCTCAAGGAGCAGGGTTTCAAGTTGACGGAGGAGGGCTGGGCCTTCGGTCTCTCCGGCAAAGTGCTGTTTGGCAGCGATGTGGAAAGCCTCAATCCTGCCAGTACCGAAATTGTCGAGCGGATCGGCAAGGCCCTGTTGGGCGCAGGTATCGAGCGAGTACGTGTCGACGGTCATACCGACGCATCGGGCTCCCAAGCCTATAACGAACAACTGTCGGTACGCCGGGCCAACAGCGTTGGCAAGGTCTTGACAGGCGTGGGCATGCGAGAAGAAAACGTCCAGCTGCGCGGCCTGGGCAGCAGCCAACCCGTCGCATCCAACGACACGGCCAGCGGCCGCACCGAAAACCGCCGCGTCGCCATCGTGGTCATTGCCGACTAATCGGCAAACACCATCTCCCGGCTGTCGCCCATCAGCAACAGCCGGTTCTGTTCAGTCACCTCGCGAATGTAATCCCACAACAAGGTGATCCGCTTGAGCTTGCGCAGGTCCTCCCGGCAATACATCCAGAACTGCCGGGTAACCGTGATTTCCTCCGGCAGCACCGGCAACAGGCGTGGGTCCTGGGCCGCCAGGAAGCACGGCAGGATCGCCAGCGACCGCCCCTGTTGGGCCGCGACAAATTGCGCGATCACGCTGGTGCTGCGCAGGTGAGCATGCGCGCCGGGCAGGACGTTGGCGAGGTAGAGCAGCTCGGAACTGAATGCCAGGTCGTCCACATAGCTGATGAACGAGTGCTTGCCCAAGTCCGCCGGACGGTGGATGGGCGGGTGGTTGTCCAGGTATGGCTGGGTGGCGTAGAGCTGCAGGCGGTAGTCGCACAGCTTGCAGCATACGTATGGGCCGTGTTCTGGGCGTTCGAGGGCGATGACGATGTCGGCTTCGCGCTTGGAGAGGCTGATGAAGTGCGGTAGCGGCAGGATGTCCACGGAAATGGCCGGGTAGGCATCGACGAAGTGGCTCAGTTGCGGCGTGATGAAAAAACTGCCGAAGCCTTCTGTGCAGCCCATGCGCACATGGCCCGACAGCGCGACGCCGGAGCCTGAGACCTGTTCGCAAGCCATGTGCAGCGTGCTTTCGATCGATTCGGCGTAGCCCAGCAATCGTTGGCCTTCAGCCGTCAGGACAAAACCGTTGGTCCGGGATTTCTCGAACAGCAGCGTACCCAGTGAAGCTTCCAGCGAGCTGATGCGTCGCGACACCGTGGTGTAATCGACCGCCAGGCGCTTGGCGGCCGTGCTGGCCTTGCGGGTACGGGCCACTTCGAGGAAAAACTTGAGGTCATCCCAATTCAGCGACCCCAGGGAGGTGATGTTTTTTTGCATGATGGACCGGACTTTATGTGCGTTCTTATTAGAAGTTTGCACATCTATACTCCAAAAACCGTCTTATCACCAAGGTGTCCGTTCACCTTGGCCGTTGCTGAACCAGCGCTCTCTTATAAGAACAATCCCGGAGGCCAGCATGAACGTTTCCCTTACGCCCAGCGACACTGCCCTGCAAACCGTCAGACTGTTGATCGATGGCGAGTGGGTTGAATCCCAATCCAACGAATGGCATGACATCGTCAACCCGGCCACCCAGCAGGTGTTGGCGAAGGTTCCGTTCGCCACGGCCTCGGAAGTCGATGCCGCCATCGCCGCCGCCCAGCGTGCTTTCCAGACCTGGAAACTGACGCCCATCGGTGCGCGGATGCGCATCATGCTGAAGCTCCAGGCATTGATTCGCGAGCATTCCAAGCGCATCGCCGCGGTGCTCAGCGCGGAACAAGGCAAGACCATCGCCGACGCCGAGGGCGATATTTTCCGTGGCCTGGAAGTGGTCGAGCATGCCTGTTCCATCGGCACCTTGCAGATGGGCGAGTTTGCCGAAAACGTCGCCGGTGGCGTTGACACCTACACGCTACGCCAACCGATCGGTGTGTGCGCCGGCATCACGCCGTTCAACTTCCCGGCGATGATCCCGCTGTGGATGTTCCCGATGGCTATCGCCTGCGGCAACACCTTTGTTCTCAAGCCGTCGGAGCAGGATCCGCTGTCGACCATGCTCCTGGTAGAACTGGCCATCGAGGCCGGCGTGCCGGCGGGTGTCCTCAACGTGGTGCACGGCGGCAAGGATGTGGTGGATGCGCTCTGCACCCACAAGGACATCAAGGCCGTTTCCTTTGTCGGTTCGACGGCGGTCGGTACCCATGTTTATGACTTGGCAGGCCGCCACGGCAAGCGCGTGCAATCGATGATGGGTGCCAAGAACCATGCGGTGGTATTGCCCGATGCCAATCGTGAGCAGACCCTCAACGCCTTGGTCGGTGCGGGTTTCGGCGCAGCGGGGCAACGTTGCATGGCCACCTCCGTGGTGGTGATGGTGGGCGCGGCCAAACAGTGGCTGCCGGAGCTCAAGGCCTTGGCACAGAAACTCAAGGTCAACGCCGGCAGCGAGCCGGGCACGGACGTCGGCCCAGTGATTTCCAAGCGGGCCAAGGCGCGGATCCTCGAACTGATCGAAAGCGGCGTGCAGCAAGGCGCGAAGCTGGAACTCGATGGCCGTGGCATCAGCGTGCCGGGCTTCGAACAAGGCAATTTTGTCGGCCCGACCCTGTTTTCCGGCGTGACCACCGACATGCGCATCTACACCGAAGAAATCTTCGGCCCGGTGCTGGTGGTGCTGGAAGTCGACACCTTGGACCAGGCGATTGCCTTGGTCAACGCCAACCCATTCGGCAACGGCACCGGCCTGTTCACCCAGAGCGGTGCGGCGGCGCGAAAATTCCAGAGCGAAATCGACGTCGGCCAAGTGGGCATCAATATCCCGATCCCGGTCCCGGTACCGTTCTTCAGCTTCACCGGTTCCCGTGGTTCGAAACTCGGCGACCTCGGCCCTTACGGCAAACAAGTGGTGCAGTTCTACACTCAGACCAAGACCGTGACCGCACGCTGGTTCGATGACGACAGCGTCAATGACGGTGTGAACACCACCATCAATCTGCGTTGAGGAGCCGGACATGAACATTGCATTTATCGGCCTGGGCAACATGGGCGCACCCATGGCGCGCAACCTGCTCAAGGCCGGCCATTCGCTGAACCTGTTCGACTTGAACCAAGCGGTGCTGGCCGAACTGGCGGCGTTGGGCGGCACCATCAGCGCCTCGCCCCGCGACGCGGCCCAGGGCGCGGCGCTGGTGATTACCATGTTGCCCGCCGCTGCCCATGTGCGCAGCGTCTGGCTGGGCGAGGATGGGGTGTTGGCCGGTATCGCCGCCGGTACGCCGGCTGTGGATTGCAGCACCATCGACCCCCAGACCGCCCGCGACGTCGCGGCTGCCGCGGCGAAGCAAGGGGTGGCGATGGCCGATGCGCCGGTCTCGGGCGGTACCGGCGGCGCGGCGGCGGGCACGCTGACCTTCATGGTTGGCGCTACGGACGAGCTGTTCGCCACCCTGCAACCGGTGCTGGCGCAGATGGGCCGCAACATCGTGCACTGCGGCGAAGTCGGCACCGGGCAGATCGCCAAGATCTGCAACAATCTGCTGCTGGGGATTTCCATGGTCGGTGTCAGCGAAGCCATGGCCTTGGGTGATGCCTTGGGGATCGACACCCAGGTGCTGGCCGGCATCATCAACAGTTCAACCGGGCGATGCTGGAGCTCTGATACCTACAACCCGTGGCCCGGCGTGATCGAAACGGCGCCGGCATCCCGTGGCTATACCGGCGGTTTCGGCGCGGACTTGATGCTCAAGGACCTGGGCCTCGCCACCGAAGCGGCGCGTCAGGCTCGTCAGCCGGTGATATTAGGGGCGGTGGCGCAGCAGCTGTATCAGGCGATGAGCCAGCGGGGCGAGGGTGGCCAGGACTTCTCGGCAATTGTGAACAGCTACCGCAAGCCGCAGTAAAACCTGCGGTGTTCTGAAGCTTTTGTGGCGAGGGGATTTAGCGAAACGTCGCACCGCCCCGTTGGGTCGCGAGGCGGCCCCAAAACAGTCAGTACTATTCATCTGGCACACCGAGGCGTCAGATTTCAGGGCTGCTTCGCAGCCCAGCGGGGATAAATCCCCTCGCCACAGGGTTATGCATTCCAGAAGTTGTTTTCCGAGAGACCATGTCGGGTGGTCTCTCGGTTTTTTGTCTCAGGCAAACACGAAATATTTGCGCACGGTCTCGACCACTTCCCAAGTACCTTTCATGCCCGGCTCGACGACGAAGATGTCACCGGCCCGCAGATGGATCGGTGCCATGCCGTCCGGGGTGATCACGCAGTAGCCTTCCTGGAAATGGCAGTATTCCCACTTCACGTAATCCACACGCCATTTGCCGGGCGTGCAGATCCAGGTACCCATGATCTTGCTGCCGTCCTCGCTGGTGTAGGCGTTGAGGTTGACGGTATGCGGATCGCCTTCAAGCTTTTCCCATTTGCAGGCGTCGAGTACGGGCAGCGGATGGGTGTCGCGCAGGACGGTGATGGGTGCGGTCATGTGAGCTCCGGAAAAGGGGCAAGAAAGAACCTGCACCCTAGCGCGGAGCAAGAGTAGGCAGATGCCTGTGCTCGACACCGGGCTGTCCAGAAGCGCGCATCAATCAGCCAGATGCCGAGCCAGGGTCTTGGCATAGGCAGGCAAAGCTTCGAAGTTGCGGGCGCAGAGCAGCAACGCCCGGTGGGCCCATGCCTCTTGCAGCGGGACACAGTGATACCCAGGCTCGGGCGGGCGCCGGTCGATGGCCGCCTTCGGCACGATGGCGATGCCCGCACCGTGCGCAACCATGCGAATCACCCCGTCGAAACCGTCGGCGCGAATGCGGATCTGCATGCGTGAGCCGATGTGCAGGGCCTGTTCTTCCAGGTGGATCGCCAGGGCACTGGAGGCGTTCAGGCCGACATAGTCGTGCCCGAAGGTCTCGCTGAAACGCACGGCTCGGTTGTCAGCCAGTGGGTGTCCGGCCGGTAGGATCAATACCAGCGGGTCGTCGCGAAAAGGCCAGGCCTGTAGGCCATCGGTGTCAACGGCGTCGGAAATAATCCCGAGATCCGCCGCGCCTTGGCGCAGGGCATGGGTGATGCGTGAACTGGGCAGTTCCTGCAAGTCGATATCCAGGTTCGGATGGGTCTTGAGAAAATCGGCCAGCGGTTCCGGCAGGTACTCGGTCATGGCGCTGGTGTTGCACAGCAGTCGCACCCGGCCCTTGACGCCTCTGGCGTATTCGGCCAAGTCTTGTTGCAGATGTTCGGTGTGCTGCAAAAGGATTCGGGCATGCTGGGCCAGGGCTTTGCCGGCCGGTGTCGGGGTCACGCCACGTCGCCCGCGTTCGAGCAAATCGATGCCCAGGGACGCCTCCATGGTGCGGACTCGAGCGCTTGCCGCGGCCAGGGACAAATGGCTGCGGGCTGCACCGGCGGTGATATTGCCGGCGTCGAGGATATTCAGGTAGAGGCGCAGGTCGGTGAGGTCGAAGTGCATGAGGGCCTGTCTCAAGTTTTACGGTGTTTGGTATGCCGTCTTCGCGAGCAGGCTCGCTCCCACAAGGAATTGCGTTTCAACTGTGGGATCGAGCCTGCTCGCGAAGGCGCCAGGAGCGTCAACAGAGTCTCAGCCTCTTGCTGAAAGAGAGGCACCCTCAGTGTATGACACATTTCCAAACCAACGCCCCGGGCGCACGATAACCCCATGGACACCCTCATCGCGTTCTACCAAAACCTCGGCCCGGCCCTTTCCCTTCTGGTCATCGGTACCTTCCTGTTGGCCGGCACGATCAAGGGCGTGATCGGACTCGGCCTGCCAACGATCGCCATGGGCTTGCTCGGGTTGGCTATGGCTCCGACGCAGGCTGCGGCGTTGCTGATCATTCCGGCGACACTGACCAACGTCTGGCAATTGGCGTTTGGCGGGCATTTACGGGGGCTTGTCCTGCGCCTGTGGCCGTTGCTGCTGGCGATTTTCATTGGCACCGGATTCGGTACGCTGTGGATCGGCATGGTGGGAGGGGCCTGGGCGATAAGGGGACTGGGCGCCGCGCTGATGGTGTACGCATTGAGCGGATTGTTTTTACCGACGTTGCGGGTCGGTGTCGGGCAGGAAAGCTGGCTTGCTCCGCTTTGCGGGTTGCTCACCGGTGTGATCACCTCAGCCACCGGCGTGTTCGTCATTCCGGCGGTGCCGTATCTCCAGGCGTTGGGCTTGAACAGAGATGAATTGGTACAGGCCCTGGGCCTGTCGTTCACCGTTTCAACACTGGCCTTGGCGGCCGGTCTGTTGTGGCGAGGCGCCTTGGGCGGCGGCGAGTTGAGTGCATCGCTGCTGGCGCTGATACCAGCGTTGCTGGGAATGTGGCTCGGGCAATGGCTGCGCCAGCGGATCAGCGCCGTGCTGTTCAAACGGGTATTTTTCATTGGCCTCGGTGTGCTCGGCGGCCATCTGCTGGTCAGCGGTTAGCCGAGGACCGGCTGAGCATGTCGACGCGACGAATCTCGAAATCGCGCTCCAGGTAATCCATGCGCTGTTCGAAAAACTGCTTCATGTGCGGCAGGTTCGAATGCACGTCCAGATCAGCCTGCGACGCCCAGATTTCGTAGAAGATGAACAGCGTCGGGTCCTGCTGGTCCCGCAGCATGTGGTATTCAATGCAGCCGGGTTCGGCGCGACTGGGTTCGACGTAGGCGCGGAACAACGCTTCGAAGGCTTCGGCGTTTTCCGGGCGGGTCTTGGCGTGCAAGATGAAACCGTGCAAATCGCTCATCAGGGTAGGCTCCTGGATTGAAAGTGCGGAGGATTCTAAGGCAACAATCAGGCGCTTATTCGTGCGTGTGGATCAAAACAGTTTTGTCGTTGCGGTGCTTATTCCGCGCGCAGCTCATCGGTACCCTGCCGCCATCATTTTTAATCTTCCCCTTGGCGACGCCCCAGCGGCCACGCCTTGGAACCGATGAGGCTCCCGATGAAAAAAGTCCTGCTGCTCAATGGCGGTAAACAGTTCGCCCATTCCGACGGTCGCTATAACGCAACCCTTCACGACACCGCACTGAGCGTCCTGGACCGTGGCGGTCTTGATGTGAAAACCACTTTCATTGACGGTGGCTACGACATCAAGGAAGAGGTCGCCAAGTTCCTCTGGGCCGACGTCATCATCTACCAGATGCCCGGCTGGTGGATGGGGGCCCCGTGGACCGTGAAGAAATACATCGACGAAGTCTTCACTGAAGGCCATGGCAGCCTCTATGCCAGCGACGGCCGCACTCGCTCCGATGCGTCGCAAAAATACGGCAGCGGTGGTTTGGTGCAGGGCAAGCAATACATGTTGTCGCTGACCTGGAACGCCCCGCAGCAAGCGTTCGATGACCCGACGGATTTCTTCGAAGCCAAGGGCGTGGACGCCGTGTATTTTCCCTTCCACAAGGCCAACCAGTTTCTCGGCATGACCGGCCTGCCAACGTTCCTGTGCGTGGACGTGATGAAGCGCCCGAACATCGAGGAAGATGTGGCGCGGTATGAGCGGCATTTGGCCGAGGTGTTCGGCCTTTCGCGGTAATCCGTTAGTATCAGGGTTCACCTGAAACGAAGGTGTAACCGTGGCGCGGGAGCTTCCCCCCGCTGAGGGCGGAAGCGCCTCCCAAAAGCGGTCGCTCCGCGCCCAGCGGGAGCAAGCTCCCTCGCCACAAAAGCATCCTTCACATTGGGTGTGCATTCCATCGAGAGCATGTCTGTGAAAGCCAGATCCGACGAGTTGCAGATTTTCGTCTGCGTGATCGAATGCGGGTCGATCTCCGCCGCCGCCGAGCAGGTCGGGCAAACGCCTTCGGCGGTCAGTCGCACCTTGTCGCGGCTGGAAGCCAAGCTCGACACCACGTTGATCAACCGCACCACACGGCGCATGGACCTGACCGAAGAGGGCAAGTATTTCTTCGAGCAGGCCAAGGGCATTCTTGACCAGATGGACGCGCTGGAAGAGCGCTTGTCGTCCCGCCAGAAGAACCCTGCCGGGCGCTTGCGGATCAACGCCGCATCGCCTTTCATGCTCCACGCCATCGTTCCTCACATCGACGAGTTCCGCACGCTCTACCCGGACATCCAGTTGGAGCTCAACAGCAACGACTTGATCATCGATCTGCTCGAACAGAGCACCGACGTCGCCATCCGCATCGGCACCCTCACGGACTCGACGCTTCACGCCCGCTCGCTGGGTTGCAGCCCGTTGCACATCCTCGCCAGTCCGACTTACTTGAAAGCGCATGGCACGCCCGCGAGCGTCGCTGAACTGGCGGAACATTCGCTGCTGGGGTTTGTCCTGAACGATGGCCTCAATCAATGGCCGCTGCGCCACACCCATGGCGACCGCTGGCCGATCCAGCCGGCCATCAGCGCGTCCAGTGGTGAAACCGTACGGCACCTGGCGCTGCAAGGGCAGGGCATTGCCTGCCTGTCGGATTTCATGACCCGTGATGACATTCGTGCCGGTCGGCTCAAGGTGTTGCTGGTCGATTCCAATAGCGGCTATCGCCAGCCGATCAATGCGGTGTACTACCGCAACTCCCAATTGGCCTTGCGCATCCAGTGTTTCCTGGACTTCATCCAAGGCAAGCTCGCCGAATACGCTTCGCGAGATTTCAAGGGCTGATTCGTGACTTCAAGGCAAGAGTGATTTGGGCCATGTGGGCTGTTTCGGCAAGGAATGGCCCTCGATACTCGTCCCATCACTTAGTTTGCCAAGGAGTTATCCATGAATGTATTCATCACCGGTGCCGCCGGTTTTATCGGCGGTTCCATTGCCACTGGCCTCGTGCGGGCCGGGCATCACATCACCGGCCTGGTGCGCAGTGTCGAGCAAGCCAACGAGTTGACCGCGTTGGGCATCACGCCGGTCATCGGTACCCTGGAAGACAGCGCGCTCCTGGCCGAACAGGCCCGTGCCGCCGACGCGGTGATCAACGCCGCCAGCAGCGACCACCGTGGTGCAGCCGAGGCGTTGGTCGAAGCCCTCAAGGGATCGAACAAGATTTTGCTGCACACCAGCGGTTCGAGCATCGTTGGCGATGCTTCGGGCGGTCGCGCCAGCGATGACATCTACCACGAAGACAACCTGCCACAACCCACCGCCGACAAAGCTGCCCGTGTCGCCATCGACAATCTGATCCTTGAAGCGGCCAAGCACGGTGTGAACTCGGCGGTCATCTGCAACACCTTGATCTACGGCCACAGCCTGGGTGTCAAGCGTGACAGCGTGCAACTGCCGCGCCTGCTCAAGCAGGCCCGTAAGAGTGGCGTGGTGCGGCATGTCGGGCCTGGTCAGAACATCTGGTCCAACGTGCACATCGAGGATGTGGTCGAGCTGTACACGTTGGCGCTCACCCGTAACCGGCCCGGCACGTTCTACTTCGTTGAAAGTGGCGAAGCGTCGTTTATCGAAATGACCACCGCGATGGCCCGGGCGCTGAATCTTGATGCGCCACAGGGTTGGCCGCTGGCGGAGGCCGAGGCCGAGTGGGGGTATGAAATGGCCAACTATGGGCTGGGCTCCAACAGTCGTGTGCGCGGCACGAATGCCCGTGAATTGCTCGGCTGGACGCCGAAGCGGACGTCGGTGGTGGAATGGATTCTTGATGAGATGGTGTGAGTCACACCGGAACTGGAGAGATCCACAGTAAAACATGAGACCTGTGGGAGCGGGCTTGCTCGCGAAAGCGGTGTATCAGGCAGCATTTTCGCCGACTGAAACACCGAATTCGCGAGCAAGCCCGCTCCCACAGGTTTTTGTTGGGTGTAGCTTTAGTCGTGCTGCACACCCGCGCGCTTGAGCATTCGCTTGCACCGCTCGGACAGGTGGAACACGCGCAGATGTTTGCCGGCCTTGCTGTAGCGCTCGCGCAGGGTCATCAGCGCGGCGACGGCGGAGTAGTCGACGAAGCGCAAGTGACGGCAATCGACCGTTACCAGGGCTGGGTCGCTGGCTGGGTCGAACTGGTTGAGGAACTGGGTTGTCGAGGCGAAGAACAACGTGCCGTGCAAGTGATAAAGCTTGCTGCCGTCCGCTTCCAGGTGCGCATCGGCGTACAGTTCGCGGGCTTGTTGCCAGGCGAAATTGAGCGCCGCGATGATGATCCCGCAAAGCACTGCGATGGCCAGGTCGGTGAATACCGTAATGATCGTCACTGCAACGATGACCAGCACATCGTTCGCCGGTACTTTGTTGACCACCCGCAGCGAGGCCCAGGCGAAGGTCTGTTGCGACACGACGAACATCACGCCCACCAGCGCCGCCAGCGGAATGCGCTCGATCAGCGGCGACAGGAACAACACGAACAGCAACACCATCACCCCGGCCACCACACCTGACAACCGCCCGCGTCCGCCTGAACTGAGGTTGATCATCGTCTGGCCGATCATCGCGCAACCGCCCATGCCGCCCAGCAGCCCGGAGGCCATGTTGGCCGCACCCAGCGCCACGCACTCACGATCGGGATAGCCGCGACTCTCGGTAATTTCGTCGGTCAGGTTCAGGGTCAGCAGGGTTTCCAGCAAACCGACCATCGCCATGATCACTGCATAGGGCGCGACGATTTGCAGGGTTTCCAGGTTCCAGGGAATGTCCGGCAAAGCGAACACTGGCAAGCCGCCAGCGATGTGCGCCATGTCGCCCAGCGTCCGGGTCGGCAGGCCAAGCAGATAGACCGCCAGGCCGACGCCGAGGATTGCCACCAGGGCCGGCGGCACACTGCGGGTCAGGCGCGGCAGCAGGTAGACGATGGCCATGGTCAGCGCCACCAGGCCCGCCATCAGGTACAGCGGGGCGCCGCTCAGCCAGGCGCCGTCACGCTTGAAATGCTCCAGCTGCGCCAGCGCAATCACGATGGCCAAGCCATTGACGAAGCCGAGCATCACCGGGTGCGGCACCATGCGCACCAGCTTGCCCAGCCGCAACAGCCCGAACGCCATCATGATCAGTCCGCCCAGCAGCACGGTCGCCAACAGGTATTGCACACCGTGCTGGACCACCAGCGCGACGATCACCACCGCCATCGACCCCGCCGCGCCCGACACCATCCCGGGCCGACCGCCGAACAACGCAGTCAGCGTGCAAATGATGAATGCGCCGTACAGCCCCATCAGCGGGTTGAGGTGGGCCACCAGGGCGAAGGCGATGCATTCGGGGAGCAAGGCGAAAGAGGTGGTGAGGCCGGCGAGGGCGTCGGCGCGAAGACGTGCTGGTTTCATGGTTTACCTGACTGGGCGCCGACGGAGAGTCGGCTGCCGGGGAAGCGGTGTAAAAACAGGTGCGGATGGTACGGAATTGAGTGCGGGGCGACCAGCCGTTGGTCGATTGGGTTGATGAACTTGGGTCTGCTGCGCAGCCCAGCGGGAGCAAGCTCCCTCGCCACAAGAACGATGAAAGTCTTGCGCTGGATTTTCATCAACGCCGTGTCGCGATGTCCGTCAGCGACATCTTTTGTCTGTGCGCGAAAATTACTTTCAGCCGGTTTGAAAAATCCAGGTCGAAATGATTTATGACTTTCACAACACATCGACGTCACCCCATTCGAGGAGTCACGCATGGCACCTGCTTTCGGATATTGGCTACTGGTCTACGCGGCCATCGCCATCATTGCGCTGATCGTCCTGATCGCGCGCTACCGGCTCAATCCGTTCATCGTGATTACCCTGGTGTCCATTGGCCTGGCGCTGCTGGCCGGGATGCCGCCCTCGGGTGTGGTGGGCGCTTACGAGGCAGGTGTCGGCAAGACCCTGGGACACATCGCGCTGGTGGTGGCCTTGGGCACGATGCTTGGCAAGATGATGGCCGAGTCCGGCGGGGCCGAGCGCATGGCGCAGACGTTGATCGAACGCTTCGGCGAGCGCAACGCCCACTGGGCAATGGTGTGCATTGCCTTCCTGGTTGGGCTGCCACTGTTCTTCGAAGTCGGTTTCGTGCTGCTGGTGCCTATCGCGTTCACCATCGCCCGGCGCGTGGGCGTGTCGATCCTGATGGTGGGGCTGCCGATGGTCGCCGGGCTATCGGTGGTCCATGCCCTGGTGCCGCCGCATCCGGCGGCGATGCTGGCGGTGCAGGCGTTCCAGGCCTCGGTGGGGCAGACCTTGCTGTACGCGATCCTGATCGGTATTCCCACTGCGATCATCGCCGGCCCGCTGTACGCCAAATTCATCGTGCCGCGCATCCAGCTGCCCGCTGAGAACCCGCTGGAACGGCAATTTCTCGACCGCGAGCCACGGGCCAATCTGCCAGGCTTCGGCATAACCCTGGGGACGATCCTGCTGCCGGTGATACTCATGCTGATCGGCGGCTGGGCCAACCTGATCTCCACACCGGGCAGCGCGTTCAACCAGTTCCTGCTGTTCATCGGCAACTCGGTGATCGCTTTGTTGCTGGCGACCATCCTCAGCTTCTGGACTCTCGGCCTGGCCCAGGGCTTCAATCGCGAATCGATCCTCAAGTTCACCAATGAATGCCTGGCGCCGACCGCCAGCATCACCTTGCTGGTCGGCGCCGGTGGCGGCTTGAACCGGATTTTGGTGGACGCCGGGGTGACCCAGCAAATCGTCGGCCTGGCTCAGGAATTCCAACTGTCACCGCTGGTCATGGGCTGGTTGTTCGCCGCGTTGATGCGCGTTGCCACCGGTTCGGCCACGGTAGCGATGACCACCGCCTCGGGCATCGTCGCGCCTGTGGCGATTGGCCTGGGTTATCCCCATCCCGAGTTGCTGGTGCTGGCGACCGGGGCCGGGTCGGTTATCTTTTCCCACGTCAACGACGGCGGCTTCTGGCTGATCAAGGAATACTTCAATATGACCGTCGCGCAAACCTTCAAGACCTGGACCGTGCTTGAAACGCTGATCTCAGTGGTCGCATTCGCCTTGACGCTCGGGCTTGCGCGTGTGCTTTGACCGACATTGCAAGGAACCGTCATGGACATCCTCTACCAGATCCGCTCCCGCCAGGATTCCTTCAGCGCCGGCGAAGGAAGAATCGCCCGGCTGATGCTCGACGACGTAGGCTTTGCCGCCTCCGCCAGCCTGGAAGAGTTGGCCCTGCGCGCCGAAGTCAGCAGCGCCACGCTGTCGCGCTTTGCCCGCACCGTCGGCTGTCGCGACCTGCGGGACCTGCGCCTGCAACTGGCCCAGGCCAGCGGTGTCGGCAGCCGTTTTCTCGACCCGACCGGTGCGCCGGAACAGTCGGCTTTTTATGGTCAGATCGTCGGCGATATCGAGTCGACGTTGCGCCAGCATCTGTCGGGCTTCGAAGAGTCGCGATTCGGCGATGCCGTGCGGATGATCGGCAAGGCACGGATGATCCACGCATTCGGCCTCGGTGGCTGGTCGGCGCTGTGCGGCGAGGAGTTGCAAGTGCGGCTGGTGCGTTTTGGCTACCCGATCGCCGCCTGCCGCGACCCGGTGATGATGCGCATCACCGCCACCTCGTTGAGCGACCAGCATCTGGTCATCGCCTGTTCCCTGACCGGCATCACGCCGGAGCTATTGAGTGCTGTTGAACTGGCCCGCAGCTACGGCACCCCGATCCTGGCCATCACCCGCGCCGACTCGCCACTGGCCCAACTGGCAGATTGTGTGCTGCCCCTGCAAGGCGCCGAAACCCCTTTTATCTACAAACCCACGGCCGCGCGCTACGGCATGTTGCTGGCCATCGACGTGCTCGCCACCGAGCTGGCGCTGGCCCATCCCGAAGACAATCAAGAGCGCCTGCGGCGGGTCAAACTCGCACTGGACGATTACCGTGGCGGCGATGATCACCTGCCGCTGGGAGACTGAGATGCTGTACGACACACTTATCCGCAATGCGCTGGTCATCGATGGCAGCAACATCCCCGGCTACCGCGCCGACGTAGCGATCCACGGCGGTCGCATCGAGCGCATTGGTGAGTTGCGCGAAACTCGCGCGCGGGAAGAAATCGACGCCGCCGGCCGCGTGCTGGCGCCGGGCTTCATCGATGTGCACACCCACGATGACACGGTGGTCATCCGCCAACCGCAAATGCTGCCCAAGCTCAGCCAGGGCGTGACCACGGTGATCGTTGGCAATTGCGGCATCAGCGCATCCCCTGTCAGCCTTCGGGGTGATCCGCCGGACCCGATGAACCTGCTCGGCCCGGCCCGGGCATTTGCTTACCCACGCTTTGCCGATTATCGCGGTGCGGTAGAAGCGGCGACACCGGCCGTCAATGTGGCCGCGTTGGTCGGTCATACGGCGTTGCGTAGCAATCACATGGATGATTTGTTGCGCACAGCCTCGGTAGGAGAAATCACTGCCATGCGCCGGCAACTGCGCGAAAGCCTGGAGGACGGTGCGCTGGGCCTGTCCACCGGCCTGGCTTACGCCAACGCCTTCTGCGCAGCCACTGATGAAGTCATGCAACTGAGCGAGGAGTTGGCAGCGTTCGGTGCTGTCTACGCCACCCATCTGCGCAGCGAATTCGAACCGGTGCTCGAAGCCATGGACGAGGCTTTCCAGATTGGTCGACATGCGCAGAGCCCGGTGATCATTTCCCACCTCAAATGTGCTGGCGCCGGTAATTGGGGGCGTAGTCCACAGGTGCTCGCCGCGTTGGAAAGCGCGGCTCAAAACCACCCTGTCGGTTGCGATTGTTATCCCTACGCCGCGAGTTCTTCGACCCTGGACCTCAAGCAAGTGACCGATGCCCATCGCATCACCATTACCTGGTCGACGCCGCATCCGCACATGGGCGGTCGAGACCTGACGGACATCGCGGCTGAATGGGACGTGTCGCTCCTCGAAGCTGCACGTCGCCTACAGCCAGCGGGTGCGGTGTACTACGGCATGGACGAAAGCGACGTAAGACGAATCCTCGCGCACCCATTATCGATGGTTGGCTCCGACGGCCTACCCGAAGACCCTTTTCCCCACCCTCGTCTGTGGGGCGCTTTTCCGAGGGTGCTGGGCCATTTCAGCCGAGACGTTGGGCTTTTTCCTTTGCACACCGCCGTGCACAAAATGACCGGCCTTTCAGCGGCGCGCTTCGGCCTGAAGGCGCGAGGTGAAATCCGTGAAGGGCACTGGGCGGACCTGGTGTTGTTCAATCCCCAAACCGTTCGCGACGTTGCTGATTTCAACACGCCACAACGGGCTGCCGAGGGCATCGATGGGGTGTGGGTCAATGGCGTCCTGAGTTATCGCGAGGGACAAGCGAACGGCAAAAGAGAAGGGCGTTTCCTGGCGCGTGAAGGCGATCTGCGCCGGGGTTTTCAATGTGTTCAGTAGCGTTTGAAGGCATGTAGGTGCTTGGGATTGCTTTAATTGGCGCCACAATAATGGCACTGCGACACTAAAGAACCTGAATTAAAAGCCGAAGCAGTGGATTCAACCCATCTAGACTGGGTCTTTTCAGCCAGGGAGCAACCCATGAGCTTCGGTAAAATCACTCCAATCCTGCGGATCTTCGATGAAGCCAAGGCGTTGGCGTTCTATGTCGACTTCCTGGGCTTTACCGTCGACTGGCAACACCGCTTCGGTGACAACTTCCCGCTTTATCTGCAAGTCTCCCGGGGTGACTGCGTATTGCACCTGTCCGAGCATCACGGTGATTGCACGCCGGGCTCGGCGCTGCGAATCGAGACCGACGAGCTGGAAGCCTTCCAGCAGCAATTGCTCGCCAAGCAATACCGCTACGCCCACCCACAAATCCAGGCCATGCCCTGGGGTAGCCAGGACATGGCGATCAGTGATCCGTTTGGGAATCGATTGGTGTTTACCAATGCGATCAGTGTGTGACAGGCGCAAGAATGCTGCTGCATGGGCTGTTTGCCCGCCTCCAGAAAAGAGGCGGGCAAACGCATTTCGTCAAACCCTGAAATGGCTGACCATTTGCTGCAACTGACCACCCAACCGCGCCAGTTCAACGCTGGACGCTGCGGTTTCATCGCTGGCGGCGGCGGTCTGTTCGGACACGTCGCGCACGTTGATGATGCTGCGGCTGATCTCCTCGGCCACGGCGCTTTGCTGTTCGGCGGCCGCGGCGATCTGCTGGTTCATCGACTGGATGTTCGACACCGTGCGGGTGATGTTTTCCAGTGACACACCGGCCTTGCGGGTCAGGGCCACGCTGCTGTCGGTGAGGTTGCGGCTGTTGTTCATCACGGCGGCCACTTGCTGGGTGCCGTTCTGCAGGCCGGCCACCAAGCCTTCGATTTCCTCGGTGGATTTCTGCGTACGCTGGGCCAGGCCGCGGACTTCATCGGCGACCACCGCGAAGCCACGTCCGGCTTCACCGGCGCGGGCGGCTTCGATGGCGGCGTTGAGTGCCAGCAGGTTGGTCTGTTCGGCCACGGCCTTGATCACGTCCATCACTGCACCGATCTTGTCGCTTTCCTGTTGCAGCACGCTCATGGCGTCAGTGGAACGCACCACTTCGCTGGCCAGGCGTTCGATCTGGGCGATGGCTTCGTTGACCACTTGATCACCGGCCCGCGCTTCGCCGTCGGCGGCGGCTGCTGCTTGGGAGGCTTCTTCGGCATTGCGCGCCACTTCCTGGACCGTGGCGGTCATCTCATGCATGGCGGTCGCGACCTGGTCGGTCTCGACTTTCTGGCTGTTGACCCCGGCGCTGGTCTGCTCGGTGACCGCCGACAGTTCTTCGGCGGCGCTGGCGATCTGGGTCACGCCGTCGCGGATGCCACTGATCAGGTCGCGCAGGGTCACGCCCATGCGGGCGATGCCCTGTTGCAGCACGCCAAGTTCATCGCGACGGGTGACGATGACGTTTTGCGACAGGTCGCCACCGGCGATGCGTTCGACCACGGCGAGGGTTTCACGCAGCGGGCGGGTGATCTGGCGGGTGATGACCACGGCCGCGATGATGCCCACCAACAAAGCCAACAACGTACTGACCAGTTGCAGCGTGCGGGCCTGGGCGCTTTCAGCGTCGCGACGGTCGAGCTGGATCTGGTACAGCTGCTCGCTCAGGGAAACGATGGTCGCGCCCTGGTCGGTCATTTCCTTGCGCGCCTGCGCCACATCGGCCATGGCCATCTTGAAGGCCTGCACGGCGCTGCGGTATTGGGTCAGGGTCGTTTCCAGCTGACGCAGTTCATCCTGCCGAGCGTTGGCGAAATGTTCGTTGAGCGGCTTGAGCGAAGCGATGGCGGCGTCGAGTTGGGCGAAGGCCTTGCGTTCGGTATCGGCATTGCTGTTGGCGGTGTAGCCGCGGACTTCATAGCGGGCCAGCATGAATGCCTGCTTGGCCTGGGTGATGGCCTGGAATTGCGCAAAGCGCTCGTCGCTGAGGGCCATCTGCTTTACGTCGGAATCGATGCTTTCGATCAGCTTGTAGGCCGTCTCGGCGTTCGCGCCCATGACATCCCGGGCACTGTTGCCGGTGCGGTAGGCACTGCGCATTTTGTTCAGTGATGTCTGGTAGGCGCTGATGGTCGCGCTCTGCTCCTTGAGCAGCTTGACGTTCTCGGGGCTTTTAAAGCTGCTGAGCAACGCGTTTTGTTGCGCCACGAAACCATCGAGGGTGGTCTGCACATTCTGTGCGGCGGTCTCGTCACCGTTGGTCAGCATGTATTGCAGGCGAGTGACCCGCAGTTTGGTCAGGCCAGCGTTGAGCTGGGTGATGTCGCTCATCCAATTGCTGCGGTCGATCAAACCGCCCAGGCTGGTCCAACTGGTCAGGGCCAGGACGCAAGTCAGTACCAGCACCAGGCCAAAGCCCAGGCCCAATTTCATATTGACGCTAATGTTGCCAAACCAGCTATTCATCAAATTCCTCCAGGAACGTTGCGCTGCTTGATCATCGGTTGGCTGGAAGATTGTTGTTTTTAAGAGCCAGCAAAAACGTTTAACAGGGCTGTATCGGCGGCCACCCATGAATCTGAAAATTTTTTTTGTATAGGCAATCCCGGGTTGTCGCCGAGCGCGCCAAGCTTTTTTTCACATTGGTTTCACTGCCTGCCTACGTCTACGTCTTTACCGTCTCGCCAACGAAATGACTGGTTGGGTGCCGTCGGGGCGGCTTGATGTGGAACTGAGACTGAGCCTTTTTGGCGTGACGCGCTCGATTGATACGAGCTGGCTTGTCCGCTATCGAAACGCGGCGGTGATCCTGGCTTCGGCAATGCTGGTGATTCCGCTGACCCTTTGGCTGCTGGGGCCGGCAGCGGTGCCGGATCTGGCCCATGGCAATATTGTTGGCGCCCGGGCGCTGGCTGATGGCTGGGCCAAGGGGGAGATGATCGTGCTGGTGCGCCACGTCGAACGATGTGATCACTCCAAGGCCGTGTGCCTGGGGGATCCTTCGGGAATCACCGACCGTGCCCGCGCCGTTGCAGTGGGCCTCGGCGCGCGGTACGAGCAACTCGGCCTGGAGAATGCGGACATTTATAACAGTCCGCTGGTTCGAGCGACCCAGACGGCTGGGTACATGTTCAACAAGGTGAGCACCGGCGACGATTGGCTGAGCCATTGCCGCCATGACCTGCTGCGCAATGCCCTGGTCCACAAGGTGCCTGGGCGCAACCTGATCCTGGTCACCCACAGCGAATGCATGCAGGCGATGGAAACCGAGCTGCGGCGACCTGTTTCGGCGTTTGGCTATGGCGCTTCGTTGTTTGTATCCGTCGCCCAGCCACAAGCTCCTCGGCTGCTGGGTTTTATCGAGGCGTCCGACTGGCGCTCAATGAAGTTTCAGTAACCTTTCCCACGATTAGGACCGCTCATGCTGACGTCTGCTCGCGTTCGTTTTTACCGGCTCAACCTCGGAATACCCCTGGTCTGTGCGGCGGTGGTGTTCCTGCTGTTCGACATGACCCGCATCGACATCGCCTTCAGCGATCTTTTCTACGACCCGCTGCACCAAGTCTTTCCGCTGGGGCATGTACGGCTGTTCGAACAAATCACCCATAAGTGGGCCAGGGTCATTCCGAACTGGACTGGCGAGGCGGCCATTATCGGGGCGCTGTTGTCGTTCGTCTGGCCGCTGTTCCGGCCGGAAAAGCGCCCAGGGCTGCTTCGTGTCCTGGATAAGATCCGGCTGACCAAACCGCTATGGTTTGCCCACAGGCACCGTCGCGATTTTCTCTATGTTGTCTTCGCCTTTTCCCTCAGCACAGGCGTCATCCATTACCTCAAGGGCCACACCAGCGTGTACTGCCCGGTGGAAACCACCCAATACGCGGGGAAGATCGAGCACAAGGAGTGGTTCCAGAATTTCGATTTACTGAAAGTCGCGGGGGACGGTCGTTGCTGGCCCGGTGGCCATGCTTCCGGTGGTTTCACGATGCTGGCGCTGTACTTCGTTGCCCGGCGCTATCGCTGGCGTCGCTCCAAAGCCCTGATGTACGGCGCGCTGGCCTTGGGATTTGTCTACGGCACGACGCGAGTCCTACAGGGTTGGCACTACATGTCCCACACGTTCTGGGCGGGAATCTTCGTCTGGTTGAGCTGTTGGCTGATGGCAATGTTTTTTTACGGGCGCGCAGTCTTGGAACAACCCTTGTTGAAGACCGCGTCGCCCAAGGTCAAACCTAGCTTGACCGTGCTGGGCGATGCGCAGCCTGCTCCATGAATCGCGGGCAAAAAAAAGCCCGCGGGAGAGCGGGCTAAAACCTTAGTTTCTTGAATGAGCGAGGGGGGACTGTACCGGATCGCATAAACCCATGGGGTGAAGAAAAGTTCATGCGGGCTCAGCTTGATGGGTTCCTGATAGAGCTTTGTCAACGAGGTGATTTCGGACGTGTCCTGTGAGATACGTCTCTTTTTTGGATAGAAATATGCCCGCTCTCTGAACCGAAGGCGATACGCAAGGTCTGGTGTGCGCGAAGCAGGTCGATTTGTCCTGCTCCGCAATCTTGTTGTCGCTTTTGTATCGAGGGATCGAACATGTCCGTGTCTGCCTTAAGGACGAGGCTCGTCGTCGCGTCGCTGTGTTTTTTTGCGATGGACCTTGCCGTGGCCGCGCCAACCCCTGGCGACACAGACCTGATCCGCGAGCGCCAGAATCGCCTGCTCGAAGAGCAGCGTCGGCGCCTTGAAGAACTCAAGGACCTGCCAGGCAAAGAAGCAAAGCCGGTCCAGCCGACCAAACCTGCCGATACCCGTTGTTTCCCCATCAAGACCATCGAGCTCAAGGGCGCCGACGCCTTGTCCGAGCGCGAGCGCCAACGCTTGCTTGCCCCCTACATCAACCAATGCCTGGGCGTGCCGCAGCTTAACGAGTTGCTCAAGACCATTACCGATGCGTACCTGGAAAAGGGCCTGGTCACGAGCCGTGCCTACTTGCCGCAACAGGATTTGTCCAGCGGTCACCTGCAAGTGCTGGTGGTCGAGGGGCGACTTGAGGGCCTGAAGGGCGCCGAGGACAGCGGACTCTCCGAGCGGGAGCTGGCGATGAGCTTTCCCGGCAAGCCGGGCGATCTGCTCAATCTGCGGGACATCGAGCAAATGGTCGACCAACTGAACCGTTTGCCATCCAACAGCGCCCGCATGGAGCTGACGCCGGGGCAGAACATCGGCGGCAGTGAAGTGCTGGTCCAGAACACCCCACAGAAACCTTGGCGCGCCGGCCTGTCACGGCATAACGACGGGCAGAAGAGCACGGGCGAGCAGCAGTGGGGAGCCTCCCTGGACTGGGACAGTCCTTTGGGCTTGGCCGATCAGCTAGCCTTGCGCGGTGGTCACGATGCCATAAGCGACCATCAGAAAACTTCACGCAACGCCATGCTCTATTACAACCTGCCCTTTGGCTGGTGGAACCTGAGCTACACCTACAGCCAAAGCGAGTACCGCGCGCTGGGCCAGGCCAACGGATTCAACTTCAAGCAGAGCGGCGACAGCCAGAACCATCAGGTGCTCCTGGAGCGGGTGGTGCACCGTGACGCGGTGAGCAAAACCTCCCTGAACACGGGCCTGGCGTACCTGCGCACCAACAATTTCATCGAAGACAGCAAGCTCGCCGAGAGCAGCAATCGCATCAGCGAGGCGCAGTTCGGCATCAACCATGGGCGACGGATCGGCAATGCCTTCGTCAACCTCGACCTTGGCATGCAACAAGGTATCGGCGCCCTCGATGCCCAAGGCGATCACGAGCCGGGGCCTGGGCTGCCGGATGCACGCTATCGCAAATACACCGCCACCCTCAGCTATCTGCAAGCCTTCCAAGTGTGGGGCGAGTCCTTCAGCTTCAGCAGCCTGATGACCGGCCAGCGCAGCGAAGACGCGTTGTTCAGCCCGCAGCGCATGAGCCTCGGCGGGTTGTCTTCGATTCGCGGCTACAAGGACCAGACGCTGGCCGGCGACAGCGGTGGCTACTGGCGCAACGACCTGCGCTGGAGCCGCCCGGTGACGCTGCAATGGCTGCGCCCGGTGTTCGCCGAGTACGGCACCAGCCTTGGTTACGACCAAGGCGTGATTCGCGGCGATCGCTACAACGGTAGCGAGCATGGCCGCATGTCGAGCAACTCCCTGGAGTTGTTCGCCCGCGGTGAACACCTGAGCGCCAGCGTCACTTTCGCCCATTCCCTGGAACGTCCAGACGCCCTGACCGAGCGCGAAGCGCCGATCTACTTCCGCCTCGACCTATCCATCTAATTCGCTGCAACGAGACCCGATCATGGACGACCGCCAATACGCCTTCCTGGCCCGCCAGCCCGGTGCTGCCCTGAAAACCCGTGATGCCTTCTGGGGCATGCCCAAGCGTGGCCTGGCGTTCCTGCTCGCCAACGTCATGTTCTGGCAACCGCTGTGGGCCCAGGCCGACGGCATCGTCGTCAGCGCGCCGGGCACCAGTCTTGGCAAGGCGGGCAACGGCGTGCCCATCGTCAACATCGCCAAGCCCAACGGCAGCGGCCTGTCCCACAACAAATTCAGCGACTACAACGTTGGAAAAAACGGCGTCATCCTCAACAACGCCACCAACCCCGCCCAACCCACGCAACTGGGCGGGATCATCCTCGGCAACCCGAACCTCAAGGGCACGGCGGCCAAAGTCATTCTCAACGAGGTCAACGGCGGCAACCCCAGCCAGTTGCGCGGCTACACCGAAGTGGCGGGACAGTCGGCCCATGTCATCGTCGCGAACCCGTATGGCATCACCTGTAACGGCTGCGGCTTCATCAATACGCCAAAAGCGACCCTGACCACGGGCAAGCCGATCATCGAAAACGGCCAGTTGAGCCGCTATCAAGTGGATCAGGGCAGCGTGGCCATTGAAGGCGCGGGCCTCAACGCGAACAACGTCGACCGTTTCGAAATCATCACCCGCAGCGCCAAGATCAACGCCGAGATCCAGGCCAAGAACCTGACGATCGTGGCCGGACGCAATGACGTCAACGCCAACACGCTGAACGCCACGGCCCGTGCAGACGACGGCAGCGCCAAACCCGAACTGGCGATCGACTCCTCGGCGTTGGGCGGCATGTACGCCGGCGCGATCAAGCTGGTGGGCACCGAAGCGGGTGTCGGGGTGAAGCTGGATGGCAAGATGGTTGCCAGTGGCGGGGATATCCAGCTCGATGCGAATGGGCATTTGAGTCTGGCGCAGACAGCGGCTGCCGGCGCCATCGACATCGAGGCCAAGAGCCTGGAGACCCGTGGCCAGGTGTATGCCGGTAGCCGGCTCGAAGTCAAAACCCAGGGTGACCTGACCAGCCAGCAGAACCTGGTGGCGCGCGACAGCATTCACCTGGACAGCGGCGGCACGCTGACCAACAACGGCATTATCGAGGCCGGGGTCAACGCCGATAACAGCCGCAATACCACGGGGGATGTCACCCTCACCGCCAAGCAGTTGAACAACGCAGGCAAAACCGTCATCGCCAGTCGCGACCTGAATGTCACGTCCACCGCTGCGCTGAATAACCAGGGCGGCACGCTCAGTGGGCAGGGCAAGACCACCGTCACCGGCAACGTTGTGGATAACCGCAATAAAGGCCGGATCCTGGGTAACACCGAACTGCACCTGAGCGCCGATCAAGTCCTCAACAGCCAGGGCGGCCTGATCAATAGCCAGGGCCTGCTGACGGCCAGCCTGGGCCATTTGGAAAACAATGCAGGTGAACTGTCGAGCCTGAACAGCGCGACCCTGGTCCTCGGCAGCCTGGACAACCTGACCGGCCTGGTCATGGCCGGCAAGAACCTCGACATCACTAACACCGGCGCGATCAACAACCGGGGCGGCGAGCTATCCAGCCAAGGCGTCATGACCGTGCGCACCGCCAGCCTGGACAACAGCAACAAAGGCACCGTGGCCGCCAATGGCAAGTTGCTGGTCAGCGCCACCGGCGCGGTCAACAACGCCGAAAAAGGCCTGCTCGCTAGCCGTGCTGCCGAGGTCGAGTTCGATGCTGCCAGTCTGAATAACGCCAAGGGCACGCTGCAAGGCGAGGGCCTGGTCACCGTGGATGTATCCGGCGACATCGATAACCAGGGCGGCAGCATCATCGCCAAGGACGCCAAGCTGAGTGTCTTTGCCACCAACCTGGACAACCGTGGCGGCGTGCTGTCCAGCGTCAAGGCCGCGCTGGAAGCACGCACCACCGGCGTGCTGAAAAACGGCTACGACGTGAACCGCCAGGGCGGCACGATCCAGGCCCAAGGACTCAGCATCCAAGCCTTGGCTGGGCTGTTCAACGACGGCGGACGCATCGCTGCGCAAGCCGGCGATGTCGTGGTCACCAACGCAGCGGCGGATATCAACAATCGCAACGGCGGGATATACGCCACGGGCAAGGTCTGGGTCACTGGCCGGGGCATGGACAACAGCGGCGACGGGCAGGTCAGCGCCAGTCGCATCGACTTTGACCTTTCGGGGGCGCTGAACAACAACTCCGGCATTATTGAAAGCCAGGACAGCCTGGACATTCTGGCCGCCAGTTTGAGCAACCAGAAAGGCCAACTGCGCACCCTGGGCCAGAACAGCACCACGGCATTCAAAATCGGGGGGCTGTTCGATAACAGCGACGGCACCCTCGAAACCGCCAGTAATGATGTGGGCTTCATCACCGGCAGCGTCCAGAACGTGGGTGGCAAGCTGCTGCACACCGGCCTGGGACTGTTTGGTATCAGCCAGGCCAACCTGGGCCAGGCGGGTGGGCAACTGGTGACCTACGGTAACCTGACGGTGACAGCTGACCGCTGGACCAACAGCACCGCGATCCAGGCCGGCCATCTGGTGGTTCATGTCGATCAACTGACCCAGACGGCCACCGGCCAGTTGCTCAGCGCCGATAGCATGGAAGGCCGCGGCAGCAACTGGCGCGTGGACGGCCTGATCGGCAGCGACGGGGCGATCGATCTGCAGCTGACCGGTGCCTATACAGGCAATGGCCGCTTGAGCAGTCTCGGCACCTTGGGCCTCAAGGCGGCACTGATCAACCTGGAGCAAAACGGCAGTATCGCGGGCGGCGGCAACACAACCGTCGTGGTCGATGGCGTCCTCAACAGCTACGGTCGCCTGACCTCGGCGGCGGATATGAGCGTCACGGCCGCCACGCTCAACAACTACGGCACGCTGGGCAGTGCCGGCGCGCTCGGCGTAACGACCGGTGATTTGCTCAACGAACGCGGATTGATCTTCAGCGGCGGTAATACCAGCCTGCGCGTCAACAGCCTGACCAACCGCTATGCCGATATCTACAGCCTGGGTGACCTGAGCATCGATCGCGACGGCCTCGGCACCCGTGCCAGCCGCATCCTCAACAGCTCCGGCACGCTGCAAAGCGACGGCAACATGCGCCTGGCGGCCAGCACGATCGACAACATCCGCGAGGTCTTGACCACCCACGATGCAGGCATCTACACCGCCTCGATCAGGGAAGTGACATGCATCGAAGGGTACAACGCCGGGGATTGCAGCGGTGGCAAGGAAAACCACGTCTGGCAGATCGTCCAGCGCGACAAGTTCGAAGTCACCGCGGCCAGCGCCGCCTCCAGCATCACCACCGGCGGCAACCTGAATATCCAGGGCGACACCCTGACCAACCGGAGCAGCAGCATCGGCGTCGGCGGCGCATTGACCGCCAACCTCGTCAGCCTGGACAACATCGGCATCGAGACCGGCGAAATCGAAACCTCGCGCACCTTCAGGTCCGAGCGCACGCGCCACCCGAGTGGCTGGCGCGCCGCTGCCAACGACTTTACCAACAAATACTGGTTGCAGAGCCCGGGCTACAACGCCAACGACCTGGGCGGCCTTGAAGCAGCGATGAGCCGCTTCATCGGCATGACCGAACGTGAGCTACCGCAGTTCCACACTCAAACAACCACCACCGATAACCAGACCTATGCCGCGATTATCCAGGCCGGTGGCGCCGTCGACATTCCTACCCAGGGCGACCTCAACAGCGGCGTCGTGCGTGGCGGCTACAACTACGTCGGCGCCGGCCCGCGTACCGACACCCAGGCCGACAACGCCTTCTCGACCCGCATCAGCGTCAATCGGCAACTCCCGCCAAGCCTGACCCAGCAACAGGTCGATCCACTGGCCCTGCCGGGCTTCGACTTGCCCACCGGGCAAAACGGCCTGTTCCGCATGGGCGGCGACGGCTCCACCACGCCAACCCAAGGCACGGGGCTGACGCAAGTGCGTGGCCTGCCGGATCGCTCGTTCCAGGCCAACCCGCAAAAATACCTGATCGAGACCAACCCGGCGCTGACCGACATGCGTCGCTTCATGAGCTCGGATTACCTGCTGTCGAATCTGGGCTACGACCCGGACACCGCCGCCAAGCGCCTGGGCGATGGGTTCTACGAACAACGCCTGATCCAGCAAGCCGTGATCGCCCGAACCGGCCAGCGCTTCCTCGACGGCCAGACCTCCGACGACGGCATGTTCAAGTACCTGATGAACAACGCCATCGCCAGCAAGGACGCTCTCAACCTGTCCCTGGGCGTGAGCCTGACCGCCGAACAGGTTGCGGCCCTGACCCATGACATCGTCTGGATGGAAACTCGGACGGTGAATAACGAGCAGGTGCTGGTGCCGGTGCTGTATCTGGCCCAGGCCAATCATCGTCTGGCGGCGAATGGGGCGCTGATCCAAGGCTCGGACGTCAGCCTGATTGCTGGCAAGAACCTGAACAATGCGGGCACCTTGCGGGCGTCCAGCAACCTGAGGGCGACGGCGGGCGACAGCCTGGTTAACAGCGGGTTGCTGGAGGCGGGCAATCGGCTTGAGGCGTTGGCGGGTAATGACCTTACTAACCGGGCTGGTGGGGTTATTGCTGGGCGGGATGTGAGTGTTGTGGCCCTCACCGGCGACGTGATCAACGAACGTACAGTTACTACTCACGAAAGCAGCAGCGGCTACCGCACCGAACGCACCGACTTCATCGACAGCGCCGCCCGCATCGAAGCGGGAAACAACCTGGGCGTCAGTGCCGGGCGTGACATTAACAATGTCGGCGGTGTGCTGAAAAGCGGAGCCGACACCACGCTCAATGCCTCGCGCGATGTCAATCTCATTGCCGCCGAACGCATCACCAGCGGCACTCGCGGTCGGCATCGTGACCAGGACATCAAACAATATGGCTCCAGCCTCGACAGCGGCCGCGACCTGACCGCCAATGCCGGCCGCAACCTCACCGTCGTCGCCAGCCAGATCGATGCCAAGCGTGACGTCACTCTCGCCGCCAAAGAAAACTTGACCCTCGCCTCGGCAGCGGATGAGCAGCACTCCTACGACAAGTCCAAGAAGGTCACCAGCCAAGAGGATCATGTCATCCAAATGGCTTCGACGGTCAAGGCGGGACGCAACGTTGCCTTGAGCGCGGGGCAGGACCTGGCGCTGATTTCCAGCAAGGTCAACGCTGCAAACGAGGCCTATTTCGTGGCGGGTGGCAGGCTTGAGCTGCTAGCTGCGCAAAACAGCCACTATTCGCTGTACGACATGAAGAAGAAAGGGGGCTGGGGAAGCAAGAAGACTCAGCGGGATGAGGTGACCAAGGTTACGCATGTGGGCAGCCAGATCATTACGGGCGGTGACTTGGTATTGCTCAGCGGGAGCGACCAGCGTTATCAGGCGGCCAAGCTGAGCAGCGGCAATGACCTGACGTTACAGAGCGGCGGTTCGATTACCTTCGAGGGTGTCAAGGATCTGAGCCAGGAAAGCCATACAAAGAGCGATTCAAGTCTGGCTTGGAACTCGATGAAGGGGAAAGGCCATACCAACGAAACCTTGATTCAGAGCCAATTGCAAGCTCAGGGGAACGTGGCCATCAAAGCGGCCGATGGCTTGAACATCGATATCAAGCATATCAACGAGAAAACAGTCAGCCAGACCATCGATGTCATGGTCAAGGCTGACCCCAAGTTGGCGTGGCTCAAGGAGGCCGAGCAGCGAGGGGATGTGGATTGGCGGTTGATCAAGGAAACTCACGAGTCGTTTAAGTACAGCCACTCGAGCCTGGGGCAGGGCGCGATGTTGGCAATCATTATCATCGTTACCGTGCTGACGGCGGGTACTGCAACTGCCGCTACAGTCGGCGCCAGTGCTGGCAGCGCCGCTGCTGGGGCGGCAACTGCCGCAGGTGCTTCAGCTGCCACGGCTGCGACCGTAGGCGCTGCTGCATCGGCCGCCGCCACGGCGAGTTTTTCGGCAGCAGTTGCGCAAACGGCGGTCAGTACGATCAACAACAAGGGTGACCTGGGGGCGACCTTCAAGGACGTCTTTTCGTCAGATAACCTGAAAAACTACGTAATCGCCGGGATCACGGCCGGTTTTGCCAAGGGCGTCATCGACCCCGCACTCGGCGGCAATACAGTGCCGTTCAACAACCTCACCAAGGGTTTTGATTTAAATACGCTTCAAGGAGTGGGTGGTTTTGCGCTGCACGCCGGGGCTCAGGGTGTTGCGGGAGGCATCATCAAAACCGCTATCAATGGAGGTAGCCTCGGTCAGAACCTCCGTGATGGGCTGGTCTATCAGGCAAGTACCGTCGCAGCGGCGACAACGTTCAATTTTGTCGGTGGTTATGCACAGGACCATTGGCAAACCGCGAAGAATGCAGGCGATACCACAGGCATGGCCATGTGGGCCGAAGGGGGCGTCGCTCGTACTGCCATGCATGCATTGGCGGGAGGAGCGATTTCCAGCGCTACCGGCGGCGACTTCAAGACCGGGGCCATCGCGGCGGGTGCCAGCCAGGCCATGGCTGGAGAACTCAATGCCATTTTCGATACACAGCCTGATTTGCGACAAGCGGTTTCTCAGATCGTCGGTTTGACGGCAGCCGGTCTTGCTGGCGGCGATGTCGAGAAAGCCTCTTGGGTCGCATTGATGGCTGACGAATACAATCGCCAGCTTCACCAGAAAGAGACCGTTGCACTTGAGAAACTACAAAAGGAAACACCTGAAAAATCCTATGAACTGAAAGCGGCTGCGTGTGCTCTGGTTCATTGCTCCGCCTCGGTTCCGGTGGACGATCCAAACTACCAGGCGGTCAAAGCGCTTGAGGCGGATGGCAAGGGATTCTCAGGTGCGCAAAGCGCGCTGATTGCGACCGGTGCCTATGACGAATATTCGAAATGGGACCAAGCCAACGATGACTTGCTGCTAAACGACAAGGAGCTCAGACAGTCGTCCCAGGCAAGCCGCGCGGTACTCGGCGCGATAGGGGCAGCGGCAGGGTTCGGCGGCGCGATCCTCTCCACGCCCGCTTGTATCACCGGAGCCGGTTGCGCTATACCTGCGTTCTCCGGTCTGGGCGGCGCCGCGTCGTTTGTCGATGGGTGGCAGGCCACAGGGCAGTTGTTCGCTCCTTACGATTACACGCAAGGAAGCAAGGTACTCGCATCGTTCGACAGCGCGACTTATCCTGGCGACGTAAACCCCCTCCGCGACTATGGAACCGAGGCCGCTAAGGCGGCGATGGAAATCGCGCTGCTCAAGGGGGCTGGGAAGTACCTTGATGGGAGTGGGGCGTCGGTACTGGTTTCGGGGGTTAAAGCAACAGGTCCGATTGTACCTGACGTAATTAGTCCCACTTATCGAGAGCTTCAGGGGTTAAACAAAGGATTCCAAGCGCATCACACCTTGCCTCAATATTTGGGAAAGATGCTTGGGTATACGAAAAATGACATGCTGGATCACCCAGCGACTTTAATTACCCAGTACTCTCATACGGGAAAGGTGAATCCTGATGCAATGCATAAAGCTATCAGTAAATATTTACCTCCCATGGTGGGTGGTAAGCCGGCTACGTATACTTCTGGGCAGATAAGCTCCGGGTTGCAGAAAGCCTATGGCGATATAGGGCGGCCCGAATTGTTTGACTCAATCAAGCATTTGATTAAATAGGTATGCAAGCATGACTGATAAACAAATATATGAATTAACCATTGATGATCTTGCTTGTTCTGGCGTTTGGTACTTCCCTATGGATGAGTCTGCGGAAGATGAGCTGACAGTCCGACCTCTCCTTGACAAGGAGATTTGTAGTGACGCTCAAATAATCGTTCGCGCTAGTTTTGTTGGGCTGGATGGTTCTAGTTATTTAGGCTATCTGTACTGGGATGGTAGTGGAGAGGTTGAGTATTTAAAACCTGTAATTCTTCTTGAGGATGGCTCGTTTGTTACATTTTGGAATGGGATGGTTGAGCCTTCTTGGGCAGACTACTCTGCAAATGCTCAAGCGCTGAGGAGCAGACTCCCTTTTTTGTATGTTTCAGATTCTGTTCTCGACCTGCCTAAAATTTCAGGAAAGCTTGAGGGGCTATATTATTTAGATGGGGATCACATTTCCTGGATAAGTTGATGGTGCAAAAGGGGGAGCAAAAGGAGGGGCAGGTGTTGAGGAGGCGTTTTTCAGGACGGTGACTCCGCTACGGGCCTTCTGAGTACGCAATTAGCTAAGGATACCAAGTCGTAACTTACAGATATTCAAGATTTGAGAGGTAGGCAGTTCACTCCCCAATAACTCGAAATTTTGAAAGCAGATCTTCGGGGAAACGCTTACTCGCGTCTCGCCAAAGAAGATGTCGAGTTAAACCGAGTTGATTTTGAAAGAAAACTGCCGAAACTCAGAAAGAAATGGGAGCGGAACACGGGTGAGAGTTGGCCGAAGGAAGAACGGTAGTGGGGATAAAAGTGCGGCAGAGAGTAAAGTCCATTGCTTTGTGTTAAGTAAAACTGTCTCCTTTTTTAAAATTCTAGTAGTCGTGGAAAGGGGGCAGGTTTATTTAAAGGGCGAGTGGAAGTCATCGCTCTGATGGTTAAATAAATCTGTCCCCTTTCTTTGCTGGCGCCAAAACGGTAAGAACACGAACTTTGAAAACGCGCTTAAAGCTCTCAGTCTGTCGGATGCAGTGGTAGCGTGTGCGGCCGGAAGAATCAAGTCACCAATTTGCACTCTAGAGGCGCCTGCTCAATGGTTTGGTTTTCCACCTGCGCTGGTCCCAATCTGGAGTGATGGCTCTCGTCCTACCTATATTGGATATTGGATGCACTGGTTCGTGGAGCGGGAGCCTTGTTTTGTAAAGATGTTTGTAAGCTCCGATCGCATGACAACTGAGATCGCGAGAACTCCTTCCCAATTGTTTGGAGTAATCGCGATGATGGCGATCAGTTTGGATGATGGGGTGACGTTAGATCTTGAGCAGTTCGCGGCGAGGGTAGGACTTGAAAACTTATCGGAGCTTGATGCAGTCTCTCTGAAAACAGGTGACGATTCAAAGGGGTTTCCCAAGGCAGAGCTGTTTAGAACATTAACCCCTCTCGAATGTATTTCCTATGACGGCAATCCATATATGGGAGACTTTCCCAGTGAGTTTGCCAGAGGGAACTGGTGGGAAACTAGCTGTTCCTTTGAAGTTCTCAATAAGAATATGCGGATATCAGAGAGCGCGAGTTTGCCTGGCTGGTTTGATCCTGCTCAAGTGAAAACGACGCTATTCGAAAATTTTATGTCGGCGGGTCGTTTGGACTATGCCTGGCTGACATTGAACTCGACGGGCTGGTTAATTGCTGATGCAAGACGGGCGATTATAGAACTGCAAGCTCGCACCAGTGATGAGGTTTTCGGTTGTGTTGCTGCGTCTTGGCTATCTTTTGCTGATGATAGTGTTGGGGGTTATTGAGTGAGGAAGAAAAGGGAGCGATTTATTTAAGGACAAACGCAGAGGGGCAGATTTGTTGGTTTTGCTCGGTTTATAAATAGATCTGTCCCCTTTCTTCGTCCCCTTTCTTCCTTTCTTTGTTTGAATCAGGCGGCTAAGAATTTAAATCATGGTTGAAACGGTCCGTAATGGGGGCGGGGAAAGACCGCGTTATCTGTCCACTTCTTTACTCACCTATCAGTGGCCATGGCGCGACTTCCAGGACATGAACTCTGATGGTCGTAACCCATAGCGTGCGAGAACCCCTTCGTGCAGTCGACGGAGTTCTTCGACGATCAATGCTTGCACCTCCGGTTGCTCTCTTTCCGGAACATATTCCGCTACCGCGCGTTGAATACATGACAATGGGTCAAGCTCTGGGTGAGTGACGATTTCCCGAATGGTCTTCTTGATGAGCTCTCGCCATGCCAGGCGTAAAGGATCGGGTTCCGCAAGGTCTTGCTTGATTGCCAGATATTCCTGTGTTGAGCGTTCGTAGGCCCAGATATAAAGGTCGCGAAGCAGCTCTACACGGGTCATTTCGTACACACCCAATGTGGCTCGGCTGTACGCCTGCTCCGGTACATCCAGAAAAGTCAGCGGACAAAGGTTGGCCCGGAACAAAGGGAGATTCGCTGCCAGTCGGGAGGTGCGTTTATTGATGTCGGCAAAAGGCTGCAAATAGGGCAGATGCACCATCATGAAGAAAGACTGCTCGAACGGATCAGCGATCTGATTGGCTTTGCCAAGCAGGACGTCCAGTGCATCTTCAATTTGCTGTGGCGTTGAGAGCGGGCGATAGGTGCTTTTCCCGATGTCGACGGCGTGCTGGCGAATTCGGCCCTCGTCTGCTGGGTTGGGCAGCAGGTTTTCGGCCAAGGCGCTATGCAGGTTCATCAATGTGTAGCGGTTGAACTCGGCACTCTCGATGTTCTCGACCAAAAGCTCGATAGCTGTCTTATGGTTCAAGATCATCTGCGTTTCTATAGCGGCCTTGCCCTGTGCTGCCTTACCTTGCTCGATGAGTTGTCGCGTGTCGAGCCGTGAGTAGGTGTTCCCTTCCAGATGGCTTGATGCCCACGACAGATCAATCAACAAGCGATTCAGGACCGCCCGGCTGTAAGTGCCTGCTGGCTTCGTCGCATCTGCGGTTTTGCCCATCCTGTGCAATTGGCGCCGCAACGACTCAGGTAAGTACCCTGTCTCGTTAGGACGATAGGCGTCCAGAAAGTCACGTTGGTAGCCCACCGGCTTGCGCGCTTCTGTGGGCTGGTTGATATAGGCGAGTATGTCCCGGCTGTCTGCAGATAATGGAATGAAGGCAGGGAAGGCATCGGTGTCAGTATTCAGGGCGTGGGTTTCGGCCTGGTGTTCTATTGCGAAATAACGTCGTGCCCTGCCTTCTCCCTGTGCAGTGATTTGGTTGCTTTCGACCAGATTTGCAAGGATGCGCTGCGCCGTTCGCCGGGCGATTTCCGGGTGCTTGGTCAAAAGCTCTGAGAGGCTCGCCCCGCTCCTGGATGCCAGGATACTGTTCAGTATGTCGGTGGTCGAAGGCATGGTTATGCTGGCGCTGTTAGAGAAGATTTGGCGCGATTATGGCGCAGTTCTCGGAATCGCGCCATTTTGGATTGAAAATGTGGCGCAGTTCTTGACGAACTGCGCCACAGCTCATCGGATTAGATAGATGTAGTTGCTCCCGACGGTGGGGCCTACGTTATGGCCATAGTCGCCCGTCTTCACTTACTCCGGCGCCTGCGCCCGCAATCGCCTGCCAATCACATCCATCACATCACACCCGTCACGCAACGCGATCGTCAGCATCTTGCAAAAGTCGGAAAGCACCAGCGTGTCGGAACTGATCTCCGAGCGGAACGCGATATTTTCCAGCAGTTGGGTCACGGTGCGGATGCGGTAGTCAGCGGTTTCGAAGAGGACATCAAGCGGGGCTTCGGTGTCGATCAGCAGGGTGGCGGGGGTGCAGTCGATGCCGGTGATGGGCATGTATCGGTTCATGGGTAGGACCTCATTCAGTTGAAAGAGCTACCTCGTTTCCGGGTCGCCAAACCCGAGTCGCCATTGGGGCGACGACGAACTATAGGCCGTCCCGCTCAAGTGCCACAAGACACCGCTTTCCGAGCTTCGTGTAGGAGCGTTGGCGTTCCAGCAGTGGTATTTCCCTACATCGCTTTGCCGCTATCAACAAGGTCGAAACCAGCCGTCCATTAGGCACATTGGCATGGCTAGAGAGGTGACCGTGGCGAGGGAGCTTGCTCCCGTTCGGTTGCGTAGCGACCGCAAAATCGTAAGGCTGCTTCGCCCGAAGCGTCGGGCCGGCCCAACGGGAGCAAGCTCCCTCACCACAGCGTGAAAAGGCCAAAGATTTATTGCGTGGCCTCATCAAACCACCGTCGGATCCTGATCCGTCATGCCTATCAGCCTCAGCTCCACGTACCCTGGCGCAGTTGGATCAGCCAGATCCGCACCATTGTCAGGCCCAGCTTGCGCGGCACTGCCCGGCGCGCTGAATACCAGGTTATTGTCGTCAAGTCGGGCGACGAAGTCGCCATCGATCATGAGTTCGAAGCGTTGTCCTTCGGCATTGGCTTCGAAGCTTTTCAGATAGGTGCGGGTGTGGTCGGCATTGCTCCGGATCGCCAGCGTGCCGTCGTAGCCGTCGCCTATGCCAGTGAAGCCCAGGGTGCTGAGGTCGATGCGGTCCTCGCTGGGGTTGAAGTCGAGTATGCGGTCGCTGCTGCTGGTTCCAGCGGTTCGGAAGCTGTCGGCTACGCTGGTGTACTTGAACACATCGTGTCCCGCGCCGCCGGAAAGCAGGTCGCGGCCAAGGTTGCCCTGTAGCACATCGTCTCCTGCCAGGCCGCGCAGGATTTCGTCTGTCTCCAAGCCTTTCAACAGGTCGCTGCCAGAGGAACCGACCAATCTGGCGCTCCCGTCCGTGCTGCCGAACGTGGTGTCCAGGCTGCCGTCGGCGTTTAGCTGAACGACGGCAAAATCGCTGCCGCCGTTGGCAAAAGCAGTTCCGCCCAGCAGCATCTTGCCGTCGGGCAGCAGCGTGATTTCGGTGGAGGCGGCCCAAACACCGGGCAGGTCGATGCGAGCCAGGCCCTGGTCGCCGAAGCTGACGTCTGGGCTGCCATCGGCGTTGAACCTCATTACGGTGAAGTCATCGAAGGCGGTCGTGGCGGACATCACTATCTTGCCGTCGTCCTGCACTGCCACGCCGCCGCGATAGCTGCCAAAGCTCGTCAGCGCGAGGACGCCGTTATCGCCGAAGCCGGTGTCGAGTTCCCCGCTCGCGGTGTACTTGAACAAGCTGTTGTGGAAAGCGGGTGCGCCGTGGACCAGCATGCTGCCATCCGCGAGCGTGGTAATGCCTTGCACGGACTGAAGTGTGCCGGGGGCGGGCAGCGTCATCACACCGTCGATGCCAAATGACATGTCGCGCGTGCCATCGGCGAGCAACTGGGCCACCTTCAGCGACTGGCCGTCCACTGCGGCGACCTGTACACCGCCATCGGCATTGGCCTCCACGATCGGCCCATAGCCGAACCCGCTGGACAAGCTGGCCGCAGCGTTGCTGTTGAATACCGTATCGGCTTTGCCGTCGGGGCCCCAACGCTGGACGATGGGCGTGTCGTCGTGGCCTTCATGAACGGCTACGACCGCGCCGTCGGCCTGGACTTGCAGGGTGTAGGTTTTTTCAAGGGGGATTTGTTTATGAATCTCCTCCCGTCCAGCGTTGCCGTACGTAGTATCCAGACTCCCGTCGGGGCGAAGGCGAGCTAACGAAAAATCCATGCCGTAATCAGGGTCGAGAGGGTGATCAGTGAACCCCGCGATCAGTATCGAACCGTCGGGCTGTATGACCACGTCCTGGGCGTTCTCGGCTTGCCCGGAAATATCGACGATCATGATGCCAGGGGCGCTGTAACGGGTGGGCATGATTTCAATCCTTTAAAACTTGGCAAAGCATTGACTCTAGCCTAGGGTCTGCGGTGCGCCAGGAGCCCTGGATAAGTGGTCATAGCGACTTGCACGGCGTCTTCATAGTTTTTCTTGCGCCCTGTTTCATCTCTCGAATTGTGTTTCGCGCCCCTGACTTTCGGACTGATAAACCGTGCCAACCCCTACTCGCAACGCGCTGATCGCCCAACTCGCCGCCAACCCCGATGACATCACCGCACGCGCATCGCTCTATCGCGACCTGCTCGATACTGGGGAGGCGACACTGGAAGGTTTGCGCGTCGCGGCGGGGCTGGGCGATCCGGCGGCTAATGGGGTGATGGCTCAACTGAACACCACGGCCCTGACAAATCGCCCCGGCCCGTTGCTGCCGCAACTGCATGGCCTGCCGGTGGATCATCTGGAATTGGACAATGCCGAGCCAGAATGGTGTGACGCCCTGGCCGGGTTGCCCCTGCGCACGTTGGTGCTCAACAGCCCCAGGTTCATCTGCGGCCCGCAGATGTGGCAGCGTTTGCCTGCCAATGCCCTCGAAGCCTTGGAAGTCAGTAATTTTTCCCGCGACGATAACGCCCAGTGCCTACCGCCGACCACGCGGTTGCGCCGGCTGAAGTTGCAAACCTACGGCGAAGATTTTGATGACCGTTTTCTCCATCAACTGAGCGACAGCCCGTTGCAGGAATTGTCGTTGAACCGTTGCGATGACATCACCGACGATGGCCTTAAAGCACTGTCACGCCTCAAGCTGCGATCTTTGACGTTGCAACGCGTGGGCGAGTTGACGTCCCGTGGCATGGCGCAGTTGGCCAGTCATCCACTCGAACGGTTGTCGCTCAGTGACCGCGGCGCGATCCTCGATGATCCTGCCTGGCTTGGCGAGCTGACGGGATTGCGCTCGTTGAGTCTGGACGACTGCTATGCAGGCGAGAGTGTATTGCAGGCTATTCAAAATCTGCCCCTGGAAAAGCTTTCGCTGCACTCTGCATTCATCTGCGAAGACGACCTTGAAATCCTGGAGGGAATGCCGCTCACGGAGCTGAACCTCAAGTGCCTGCGGCAGGTGATCGAGCGGCTCGATGTGCTGCATGGGTTTCCTTTGAAGCGCTTGGGATTGTCTGATGTGCAAGGTGTCTGCGCGGATACGTTGGGTGATCTGCATGGCCTGGACTTGGAGTCCCTGGAGTTGTCGTTGAACGACATCACCTGGAAGGAACTGAAGCAACTGGCCGGCCTGCCGCTGAAGCGGCTCGATCTGAGTTTTTGCCGGGGCATCGATGGCAAGGTGTTGCGCAAGCTCGTCGAGTTGGGCTTGCCGTTGGAGGAACTTGAAATAAGCGGCCTGGACCTGCGCGATGCCGACCTGGCCTGTTTGCGCGACCTGCCCTTGCAACGCCTGGGCTTGCTTGACAGTCCATGGCTGACTGACGCCGGTGTGGCCCATCTCGCGCGTATGCCGTTGCGGGACCTGGCGCTGGGTGCTGATCCAGGGGAATCGCGGATCACGTCGGCCGTGGTGCCCGTATTCGAGCAATTGCCGCTGCAGAAGCTGTGGTTGCCCAATTGCTCGGGGATCGATGCGAACGGTTGGGATCGCTTGGCCAGGTTGCCAGCCCGTGTGACAGGCCCGGGAATCTGACGCGCTGATAGGAATAGGCAATGCCCCAAGGCAAACCGGCATAGGTGGGCCATTTTTCGATCGTTACCATGGCCTCCTGTCTACCCATTTGGAGTTCACCATGCACGACAGGAAAACCCTCTTCATCACCGGCGTGAGCAGTGGCTTGGGCAACGCCCTGGCGCAAGAGGCGCTTGCAGCGGGCCACCGCGTCATCGGCACCGTGCGCAGTGAGGCGGCGTTGCAGGCCTTCGAAGCGCTTTCGTCGGAGCGTGCTCACGGCGTGATCCTGGATGTCACCGAGTTCGACCGAATCGATAGCGCAGTGGCAGCGGCAGAGGCAGAGGCCAGCTACGGCCCGGTCGATGTGCTGGTCAACAACGCCGGCTACGGTCACGAAGGCATCTTTGAAGAATCGCCGCTGGAGGAAATGCGTCGCCAGTTCGACGTCAACGTGTTCGGCGCGGTCGCGGTGACCAAGGCGTTCGTGCCGTATTTTCGCCAGCGCCGTGCCGGCCATATCCTCAACATCACGTCCATGGGCGGCACCATTACGATGCCGGGTATTTCCTATTACTGCGCGAGCAAGTTTGCCCTCGAAGGCCTCTCCGATACGTTGAGCAAGGAGCTGCTACCGTTCAACATCTTCGTGACGGCCGTTGCGCCCGGATCGTTCCGCACCGATTGGGCAGGCCGTTCGATGCAGCGCACGGCGAGGAGCATTGCCGACTACGACGCCAGTTTCGATCCGATACGCAAAGCGCGCGTGGAGAAAAGCGGCAAGCAACTGGGCGATCCTCGCAAAGCGGCGCAGGCGATGTTGCAGATCATTGCCAGCCCGACGCCGCCCGCGCATTTGCTGTTGGGCAGCGATGCACTGAACCTGGTGCGCGACAAACTCAGTCGGGCGGCCAGCGAGATTGATCAATGGGAAGCGCTGACCCGTTCGACCGACGGTTGAACGGCCAGCAAAGGGGACGACGATGATTCAGGCCGCTGCGCGCATGGTGCAGTTGATGGAACAGCTCGCGCCAGTCGAGGGCTACAACCTCAGCGCACTGGACGACATTCGTTTCCTTCGCTCGAACCGGTCGCTGACGCGCACACCGGTTCTGTACGAGCCCGGTATCGTGATCCTGTGCCAGGGGCGCAAGCGCGGCTATCTGGGCGATGAAGTCTATGTGTACGACGCCCAGCATTACTTGGTGGTATCCGTTCCGGTTCCGTTCACCATGGAGACCGACGCCAGCGCCGAGGAGCCCATGCTGGCGATCTACATGCGCCTCGATTTGCAACTGGCCAGCGAGCTGATGTTGCAAGTGGATGAGACCCTTGGCCCCAGCGATGCCCAACCCAAAGGCATGTACGCCTCGCCCATGGACGATCAGCTGCGCAGCTCGACGCTGCGTTTCCTGGAAGCCATGAGTCATCCGGGCGACGCGCTAATTCTCGGACCGTCGCTGATCCGGGAAATCTACTACCGGATCCTCACCGGCGAGCAGGGCGGCTCGATGCGCGCCGCCCTCAGTCGCCAGGGGCACTTCGGCAAGATCACCCGGGCGATCCGCAAGATCCACGGCAGCTACCACGAGCATCTGGATGTCGAAATGCTCGCCCAGGAAGCAGGCATGAGCGTGCCCAACTTTCACCTGCATTTTCGCAGCGTGACAGACTCCTCGCCCATGCAGTATTTGAAATCGACGCGCCTGCACCAGGCGCGGTTATTGATGCTGCGCAACACCATGAGCGCCTCGACGGCAGCGTTCAACGTCGGCTACGAAAGCGCCTCGCAATTCAGCCGCGAGTTCAAGCGGATGTTCGGCAGGACGCCCCAGGCCGAGATTGAATGGATGAAGGCGACCTATGCGTTGCCTGCGCCTGTTGGTCCGTCTGTTTATGTTTCGTCGCATTAGAACGGGGCGAAATCGCGCCGGTCAGTACGCGTCAATCAGGTGCGTTCAAGGAGCGGTTCATGGCGACAATATCGGCATGGCTTGGGTTGGGGCCGAGCCGCTCGAAGTGTTTAGGAAACTCGTCTCGTTTCGCAGCGGCTTGTCCTTTGGAGGCGGTCAAAAGCGCCTTGCGCAGAGTCTCGGCGTCGTAGTCGCAGCAGTAGCCTGGCGTACACGGTTGCTGTCTCCAGGACTCTTCCAGGGAACCTCCGTCCACCGGATCGAAGCCCGCTTGGTTGACCAGGGACATCACCGTTTCCTTCGCCTTGGGATCGTCGCCAGCCACTGCCGCTGCCAAGCGACCCGGGGTGCCTTGGGCACTGCCCAACTCTGCCAAGGTATAAGCCAGGATATTGTTGAAAGCCTTGATGACGGGGCGCCCAATCTGCTTCGAAACCCAAACGCTTTCCGTCATCCCTTGATCAATTTCAGCAATGTTGGGGTCACGTAGGCCAGGGTAGTAATTACTCGTGTCCACCACCGGGACGCTGCCCGGTACAGCGGCAAACAGATCAGCAGGCAGTGCGCTCAACGCCGGTAGCGGTATGGAGAGCACGATCACATCCGCACCCTCGACTGCGCCGCGAATGTCCACCGGTTCGGCTCCAATCTCTTCGGCGAATGCGCGAACGCCGTTGATGCCTCGAGAGTTCGCAACACGTATGTCGTGACCCGCTGCCTTGAATTTGCGAGCGAGGGTGCCCCCGATATTACCGGTTCCGATGATGCCGATTTTCATGGCTGAGCCTCCTGGGTCATTTGTCTTGCACCGATTCTAGGAGGCTGATGTGATAATGGTAAGTACCTACCAAAAGGTGTGTAACTCACCATCGAGGAAGAAATGGAACGGGAGTGGGATTGCGGCGATCCGCAAAATCGTCGGAAATGGGCCGAGGCAACGACCGAAACGCTTCGCGTGCTGGAAGGGAAGTGGAAGATCATTATCTTGTGCCAGCTTTTCGCGGCGAAGGGCGCGCTGCGTTTCTCGGATCTGGAGAAGCTGATAGAAGGGATCAACCAGAAAATGCTGATCCAACAGCTAAAACAGTTGGAAAAGGACGGCATTGTGCTGCGGACGGTGTATCCGCAAGTGCCACCGAAGGTGGAATACAGGCTCACGCCCATGGGGCATGCACTCGGGCCGTCTATCCAGGCATTGATCGAATGGGCAGAGATGAGGCGCGATCACACCTGAGATGACTGTCGAGGCGCAATGGCCCGACGCGGGCGAAGCAACTTCAGCAATCCTTTAGCTTCGCCCAGAACTCCTCCGCCGATGGGCTAATGGCACCCGTTGGACGAGTGAGGTGAATATCCAGCGGGATATCCCAGCTTTCGTCGAGGGCTCGTACCAGGCGTCCGTCGGCGACCTCTTGCTCGGTCAGGCTGCTTGGCAGCCAGGCCACCCCTTTGTTTTCCAGCGCCATGGACATGAGCACCGCTGCGAGGTGGCTGCTGAACAGCGGCTTGAGGTGCAGGAACTCTTCCTTGCCTTGGAGTCGATGAGCGACGATGCGCCCCAGCCCGGACTCCTGGGTATACGCCAGGTACGGCAGCGTTGCGGGCGCATTGCCAAAGTTTGCGGAAGCGCTCGCCAGTGGGACGAGTACATCCTCGCCGACCTTCTTGCCCATGAACTGATCCGGGGCCAACAGCGGCGGGACATCCGGATGGCGATGGCAAAGCAGGAACTGCACCTGGCCCTGGATCAGCATCTGCTCACAGGCCGCCATGCTATCGGAATGCAGTCGCACCGCCTCGATGGGGGCACCGTTCTCCGTGCTTCTCAGCCACTTCGGAAAAAACGTGAACGACAGCGAATGGGTGGCCGCGAATTGCAGCGTCTTGATCGCCATGCCTGCCACTTCCTGGGCTTCGCTGCGCATGCGATACAAGCGTCTAGCCGTCTCTTGGGCACTGGGCAAAATCTGCTTCCCAGCCTCGGTCAGCGTGGCACCTTGTGGCGTGCGAACGAACAGTTCCACACCCATCCAGTTTTCCAGTGCACGGACTCTGCGGCTGAATGCCGGTTGAGTCACGTGGCGCGCCTCAGCGGCGCGAACAAAGCTGCCGTACTCCGCCAACGCTGAAAAATCTTCTAGCCAAACGAGTTCCAAGGGCAATGCCTCCTGTGCATGGGGCGCGGCATTATTAGCATTGGGCGGGTGTCATCGCAAAGCATAACGTGGGGCCATCAACAACAAGAGGAACCCGCCATGCGCATCGTCGACATCCGTGAAAAAACCGTTTCCATTGCCTCGCCAATTGCCAATGCCTACATCGACTTTTCCAAGATGACCTGCTCGGTCGTCGCTGTCATCACGGATGTGATTCGCGAGGGTAAACCGGTCATCGGCTACGGTTTCAACTCCAACGGTCGTTATGGTCAAGGTGCTTTGATGCGTGACCGTTTCCTGGCGCGCATCACCGAAGCCGACCCTGAGTCGCTGATCGACAAAGAAAACAATAACCTTGATCCGTTCGCCATCTGGAAAACCCTGATGACCAACGAAAAACCCGGTGGCCATGGTGAACGCTCCGTTGCGGTGGGCACTATCGACATGGCCGTCTGGGACGCCGTCGCCAAGATCGAAGGCAAGCCGTTGTATCGCTTGTTGGCTGACCGTTACCGCAACGGCGTGGCCGACGACAAGGTATGGGTCTACGCCGCCGGTGGTTATTACTACCCTGGCAAGGACCAGACCAAGCTCAAAGCGGAAATGCAGAGCTATCTGGATCGTGGCTACGACGTTGTCAAAATGAAGATCGGTGCGGTTCCTCTGGACGAAGATATCCGTCGCATCGAAGCGGTACTTGAAGTGGTAGGTGATGGTCGTCGACTGGCGGTCGATGCCAACGGTCGTTTCGATCTGAAGACCGGTATTGCATACGCGGAGGCCATCAAAAAATACAACCTCTTCTGGTACGAAGAAGTGGGCGATCCGCTGGACTACGCACTCCAGGCTGAGCTTGCAAATCACTACGAACTGCCCATGGCCACCGGGGAAAACCTGTTCTCCCATCAGGACGCCCGTAATCTTCTGCGTCACGGTGGTATGCGTCCTGATCGCGATTACCTGCAGTTCGATTGTGCACTGTCCTACGGCCTGGTCGAGTACATGCGCACCCTGAAGGTGATGGAAGAGATGGGCTGGTCTTCGCGTCGCGTCGTTCCGCACGGGGGCCATCAGATGTCCCTGAATATCGCCGCGGGCCTGCATCTGGGCGGTAACGAATCCTATCCCGACGTGTTCCAGCCGTTCGGCGGGTTTGCCGACGGGATTCGCGTGGAAAACGGCTACGTGGGCCTGCCGGACATTCCGGGTGTCGGCTTCGAAGCCAAGTCCGCCTTGTACGCCGTCATGCGCGAATTGGGCGAGGGCTGATAGCCCCGAACGCGGCCTCTTCGCCTGAGGCCGCCGTTATCCGGCGTCAACCGTTGGCGCCACACCACACGCCCATCACAACAATAAAATGAGGTGCTCCCGTGGAAATCTCCAAGTCCCGCTGGTATAGCCAGCTGTACGTCCAGGTGCTGATCGGCATCGTGGTCGGTGCCGCAATCGGTCACTTCGAACCGCAATTCGGCGCCAAGCTCCAACCTTTCGCAGATGGCTTTATCAGGCTGATCAAAATGCTGTTGGCCCCCATTATTTTTGGCACCGTGGTAGTCGGTATCGCCAAGATGGGCAGCATCAAGGAGGTCGGTCGGATTGGCGTCAAGGCGCTGGTCTATTTCGAGATCCTTTCGACCATCGCCCTGGTCATCGGCCTTGTCGTGGTCAATGTTGTAAAGCCTGGCGTTGGGATGAACATCAATGTCGACACGCTCGATGGCAGCGCTATCGCCAAGTACAGCCAAGCCGCCACGGAGCAGGGTGGCACCATTGATTTCTTCATGAACATCATCCCGCAAACCTTCATCGGGGCGTTCTCCAATGGCGCCATGCTGCAAGTCATCCTGCTTTCTGTCTTGATGGGCGTGGCCCTGGTTCAAATGGGGGAAACCAGCAAACCGCTGATCAATACCATCGATCTGTTCCTGCAAGGGCTGTTCAAGATTGTTGCCATGGTCATGCGCCTGGCTCCGATTGGCGCTGGCGCGGGGATGGCGTTCACGATCGGCAAATATGGTATCGGTACGCTGCTGTCCCTCGGCCAGTTGTTGATCGCGCTCTACGTCACCACCCTGGTCTTCATCGTGATCGTGCTGGGCACGGTGGCTCGATGGTCAGGCATGCCCCTGTTGCAGTTTCTCCGTTACTTCAAGGACGAGATCCTGATCACGCTCGGGACGTGCTCAACCGAGGCCGTGCTGCCGCGAATGATGGTCAAGCTTGAAAAGCTGGGCTGCAAGAAATCGGTGGTGGGAATGGTGCTGCCGACGGGCTACACCTTCAACGCGGATGGCACCTGCATCTACCTGACCATGGCCGCGATCTTCATTGCCCAGGCAACCAATACGCCACTGACGTTTATGGACCAGATGATCCTGTTGGGCGTTTTCCTGCTCACGTCGAAAGGTTCGGCTGGCGTGGCGGGGGCCGGATTCATCACCCTCGCGGCAACGCTCACCACCATCCACTCCATTCCGCTGGTAGGCCTTGTCCTGCTCCTGGGCATCGATCGGTTCCTCAACGAAGCACGAGCCGTGACGAATTTGATCGGGAACGGTATCGGCACGATCGCCATTGCCAAGTGGGACAATTCTTTCGATGTGGAAGCGTGTGAGCGGGAGATTGCGGCGATGAAAAATGAGAAGGCGGCGCGTAGGGTGTTTGCTGCGCAAAAGTGATTGGTATTGCTTGCTTGATGGTGCTGGGAGCTTGGTTTGACTGGATTCCAGGCACAAAAAAAGACGTCCGAGGACGTCTTTTTTTGTTGGATTGGTGGGCCGGGGTAATTTGAATCTGTTCGGTAAGCTATTGATTTATAACATTAATAACAATTTTAATTTTTAGTTGGAATACCAATTGGAATACTGCACTCCACTTGACCACCTGTTTGCATTCGATCTGACCAGCACGCTTCGTAACTATGATTGGCAGTGAACTGCCCAAACCGGCCGGTCGTGTCGTCTACGACATAAGGGTTGATTCAAGCTATCAATCCAGCAGCTACCACCCCGCTACTACCCCAAGATTACTAGTTGGTTCAGAATGGTCTCCGTTGCAGCGCCGGTGCACATCCGGTGAACGATCGCATCCGTAGGTCATTCGTTCCTCTCCTCACTGCGTTCGCCCAGCTGCTTGACTAGAGACATTCCACACACAAGGAGGTAAGCCATTAATGGCAGGCGATGATTTGGTGCGCCCGAGCCGGGACGGCGATCAGTTTCACTATCATTGGGCAGCGCGCCATTGCCTTTCTCTCTTGCCGGGATTGGGTGATCTTGTAGCCATTTCTATCGAGGGGGCCTCTGTGGCGGAGGGGGGCAGATCCGTGGAGGATGGGGACGAGCTCATTGATGTTGGCTTTTACTACGGTAGTGAGAACGTTGAAGATGCGCGAAGCGTTCATTACGTCCAGCTGAAGCACTCAACGCGGCATGCTTCAACACCTTGGACGGCAAGCGGCCTCAAAAAGACCCTCAAAGGGTTTGCCAAGCGCTACACAGGACTCAGCTCCAAGTTTTCCGCAGAAACGCTCCAAGAGAAATTTAAATTTACTTACACAACCAACCGTCCTATCGACATAAAGGTGAAAGAGTCGATTGAGGATTTGAGACATGCTCAGCGTTCTCGTCATCCCACGGTTCGACAATCGCTCATACGCTATACCGGGCTGAGTATCAGTGCGGCTAAAGAGTTTTTCAAAATTTTCTCGGTGGAAGAAGGTGAACCAGGGCTTTGGGCGCAGCGGAACCTACTCAGCCTTGATATCGCTGTGTATCTGGCTGGCACAGACTATGATTCTCCGGTTCAGCTCAAAGAGCTCGTCTCCCGCAAAGCCACGTCTGAATTCGCTCATGACCCTTCTATTCGCAGACACGATGTATTGCGGGCCTTGAAGGTCACGGAGCCGGAATTGCTTCCGGCTCAATGCTTGATTGCTTCTCCCACTAATGCGATGTCTCGAGAGCAAGAGGGCGAAATCCTTGCGTATTTGCTCACTTCTACGCAATCAGTAGTTCTGCACGCCGACGGTGGTGTCGGCAAGTCAGTGTTAGCTTCACGCTTGGCGGCATTGATGCCCAACGACTCCGTTGCGGTGCTTTATGACTGCTTCGGCGACGGACTTTATCGAAACGTACTGCACTATCGCCACCGACACCGCGATGCACTCGTCCAGATTGCCAACGAGCTCGCCTCCCTGAGCCTTTGTCATCCGCTAATACCATCTGCCCATGTGGATGCTAAGGATTTGATGCGTGCGTTCTTGGGCAGGCTTAACCAAGCCATTGCTGTAATACGCGGGCGTGATCCTGACGCATGTTTGTGCCTGCTCATAGATGCTGCGGACAACGCCGATATGGTTGCTGAAGAGTTGGGCGAGCGAGCATTTGTCCGAGACCTGATCCAGCTGGAATTACCAGATGGCGTGAAATTGGTAATGACCTGCAGGACGCACCGTAGGGAGCGCTTGGGAAGTCTGGTTAATGTTCATCAGATCGAGCTAAAGCCCTTCAGCAAAGCAGAAACTGCTGTGCACTTGCGTTGCGAATTCCCGGATGCGACTGAAGCGAACGTAGCTGAATTCGCATTTCTGACGAGTTCTAACCCTCGAGTTCAGGCTCTGGCTTTGAGTCGTGGGTTGCCGATGGGGCAGATGCTGAGAGAGCTCGGCCCCGCGCCTTCCACGGTCGAATCAGCAATTGGTGACTTGCTGCAGCTTTCCGTTGAAAAACTAAAAGAGCGGGAAGGGAATACGGAGGTCGCTCAAATCGATCTTATCTGTCAGGGACTGGCTGTGCTTCGGCCACTAGTGCCTGTCTCAGTTCTGGCACAGATCTCTGGCATATCTGAGGGTGCAGTTCGAAGCTTTGCATATGATCTTGACCGCCCGCTAGTCGTCAAAGGAGATAGCCTTCACTTCCTTGATGAGCCTACTGAAACATGGTTCAGAGAGCGGTTCAAGCCAACGCCAGCGATACTCGCCTCGTTCTTGGAGCGTCTACGACCGCTCGCGAAAAGTAGTTCTTATGTTGCCTCCACGATCCCTCAATTACTCCTGTCGGCCGGGTACCTGGATGAGCTTGTCGAATTAGCTCTATCTGAAGACGGCCTGCCCACCACAAATCCGATCGAGCGTCGGGATGTGGAGCTTCAGCGGCTTACATTTGCGCTCAAAGCATGTTTGCAAAAAAGGCGCTATGCCGACGCGGCGAAGTTGGCATTAAAGGGAGGAGGTGAGGCCGCCGGAGAGTCGCGTCAGATCAAGCTCATTCAGACCAATACTGATATTGCCGCTCATCTCCTTGCACCAGACAGAATTGAAGAACTCGTCTCAAGACGCACATTCGACGGCGGTTGGATGGGAGCACACCATGCTTACGATGCAGGCCTGCTCTCAGGTCGCGATCAGTTTAAAGCGGAGGCTGGTAGCCATCTCCGTATGGCGATGGACTGGTTATACGCGTGGTCAAGACGTCCTCAAAGAAAACGAGAAGCTGAGCAGGTCGACGATGCTGATCGAGCTGAAATCGCCATGGCTTACTTACGAGTCGAGGGGCCGGAGGAGGCCACGAAGTTTTTGAGTCGGTGGAAACCTCGCCGGCTCGCGTTTGACGCGAGTAGGCTGCTCGCCAGTCGGCTCGTCGACTTGGGGCAACTCGATCAGTTGGATTTGCTCGCCATCCACTCCGCGAACAACCTCTGGATTCTGCTGGGGTTAATAACGGAGGCTGCACGAATCGGTCATTGCATTCCCCCGGAGCCCATGGCCAGGGTCATGCGTGTCCTGATGGATCAACGTGTAAAACTAAACAAGAACTCCCAGTGGGAAGGTCGTTGGGAACTGTTAGACGCTGTTACATCTGCGGTAACAACGTCGCTAAAGGTACTGCCGCGGCAGGACGATGCCTGGGCAGATTTACTATGCCGGTACCTACCCGAACGGCCCCCATCGGAATTCACAGATCGTTTTGGCTCACATCGTGGGTCGTTACTACGAGCCTACGCTTTGGAGTCGGCGCTACGAGGCAAGTCTCTCCTACTAGTCGACATAGCACCTCCTGACATCCGAGATGAGATGGAAAACAAAGCTTCGCGGGGAGGAGGCGGGGACGCCGCCGCTTTCAGACTCGCCATCGGCGGCGTGTTGTCTTGGTATGTGCTCGCTGCGGAAATCTCTTGTGGAAGAGCTCCGGCCGACTTGGCCAGCGCCATCGAACAGGCGCTGAAAGCCACTGAGAGCGCTGCGTCAAAGGACTACCAAGGCCAATTTAATATCCACCAGGTTGCAGCAGTAGAGTGGATACGCATACTCAATGCCTCCTCCACGACTGACACTGGACATGTCGATGTGCTCCGGGCTTGGTGTCATGCTCGAAGGGAGCAATGGTGGCCGGCAACTCTTACTGCCATGTGCTGGATAGCTGCTCGAGCCAAGGGCATGCAGGACTTTTCGTTGGTGCTTGCGATAGCAGCTTTCGAAACGTTGGAAAACTCCAGAGAGCATGCTGACTCAAGAGCCGACGACTATTTACGCCTGGCTCGTGCAGTGTTTCCTGCCAATAGTAATGAAGCTGCGGCTTATTTTGATAGGGCAGTGGAGATCTCGAGTCGTATCGGCGACGAGAATTTGGACCGTTGGAGCGCACTACTGCATTTGGCGGAGGCCGCTGCGCAGCGTGGTGCTTCCCGTTCGCGCTCTGCTTACAGGCTTTCACGGGCCGCTGAGCTCACGTATGAATATGTGGCTCGCGACAAACATTTCGACTGGAATAGAACGGTCGATGCTCTTCTCTCTTCATGTCCTTCCTCTACGTTCTCTATTCTTAGTCGGTGGCGTGACAGGGATTTTGGCGATGCCGGGCGGTTGATCGGGATCGCTGTCCATAGTCTGGTTCACTCTGGCGAGCTTCCAGCCTTCGCCCCGTTGGTGTTATACGGTCTGGATGCTGGTTGGGATGGGCTCACTGACATCCAACAGGCGGTGTTAGCGGAGACTGATCAGGAGCGGAGAAAACTCATGCTTCAGATCGGTTATCGCTATCTGAGAGTAGAGCCCCAAAAGACCGATACCTGGATAGGGCTTGCGGAGCTCGGCCGCTCTCTGAAGCTTGAGCTTTTAGACCTGGATAGGTTGATTGCCGCAGCAGAGGCAGAGTCTGCTAGCAAAACTACTCCAGGTGATCATTCTGATCTTGATGATGAGCCGAAGGCAATTCAAGCGGACTGGGATACCCTTTTTGCTGAGATTGACTTTTCTAGTCCGGAAGACCTCCGGAAGGCTTATAAAGGACGAAGTTCTATCGCACCTGGATCCACACCAGTCGAGTTTTTCCAGCAAGCTTTGCAGCATAGCGGGACGAGCCGAAGCGTTGGATTTGTGCGGGCTATTGCCGCTTGGCCAGACTTCGGATTGTTCGAGTTGCGGTACCTTTTGGATGCCATCCCTAAGGCGAGCCGCAAGCTGCTTTCGTTGCGCAAAGCTTTGAATGAAGCAACTCTAGCCGCTTGCCGTAACACCCCTGAGTATGCGCGGCGTACCGGCTGGGGAAATGTTTTCCCCTTTGAGGACCTTTATAGAGATGGCATCGTATCCGAAGATGAAGTGGTAGGTGCTGTGCTGCAAAGCTTTGAGAAAATTGAGGCTTTTGATGCTGCTGATTTCTTCCTACTGATAGACCCACTCTCTTTCCGTCTTCGACCCGATGAAGCCGATGGCGTCTTGAACTTCGGGCTGGACCTCCTCGAAGACATTCTTGAACCTGAAGATGGCGATGGGCCTTGGACTGATGACTTGATGCCTCCCTCTTCGTGTCTTACCTCGCTGGCTGGATACCTCTGGGTTAGCCTTGGGTCTCCTACGGCGTCAGAGCGTTGGAAGGCTGCGCATGTGATAAGAGCATGCATCGAACTTGACTGGAGAGAACTACTGTTGGCTCTGGTTGAGCGGGCCGATGCTGGCAACGGGAGCCCGTTCACTGATCAAGGCCTTCCTTTTTATGAATGGCATGCTCAGCAGTGGTTGTTGATAGCGCTTGCGCGTGGAGCACTCGATCGTCCTGAGGCTGTGATCCCATTTGTACCCTACCTGAAGAAATCAGCCGCCATGAAGCATGTGCTGATTCGCCACTTTGCCCGCGAAACGCTACTCGTCATGCATCGTACAGGAGCCCATATCCTAGAGGATGTTCCCGAGCTGCAAGCTGTGAATGCTAGCCAGCTTCCATTACTAGCTGGTCAGCGATGGCAACGGAAACGGTTGAACGAGACGTGTGAAGACGGCGGCGTTTCCAATGACGAAAAGTACTACTTCGGCATCGACATCAGCCCCTACTGGTTCGCTCCGTTGGGAGAGGTGTTTGGGCTTAGTGAAACATCGATAGAGGTCCGGGCGAGACGGGTACTTCGTGATCAAATGCCTATCACGTACGCCCTTGGCAGGGACGACCCGCGCTACAAACGAAAACTGTTTCCCAGTCTCGCCACCAGTCATTCGCACGGGTCAATGCCACGTGTAGATGATCTGCGGGCATATCATGCCTATCACGCCATGATGCTGGTCGCCGCTGACTTGTTGGAGACACACCCCGTAGGTACCTGTGAGTACGAGCTGAAGAATGACTTCCAAGTTTGGCTTCAAAGCCGATTACTCACCCGAATCGACGGTCGTTGGCTTGCGGATCGTCGCGATCCTAATCTGACCAATCCTCCGATCAAGCTCCAGGGGGACAGCGCCCATAGCTGGTACTGGAGAGTCACGAAAGACTATCTGCACAGCCAGTTGCGAGCGGATGACGGCTTTCAAGTTTTGTATGGGCATTGGTCAAGTGGCCACAGGGATGATGTTGAGAACATTAAGGTACAAAGTGCTTTCGTCTCTAAGGACAGTGCTGCGGCACTTCTTGCAGCCTTGCAAACGTCTCCTGTTGAGAACAGATTTTACATCCCTAGAGCGGATGAGTCGGAACCTGCGGGGGAAGCGTTCCGGATTTCTGCATGGGTTACTGACGAAAATTTAAGTGCACAGCTGGATGAGTATGATCCGTGGGCAGCAAAAATGGATTATCCAGGTCCGCAACCGTTACCCCACATCATCAGTGAGCTCGGACTTACCGCTTGCCCAGACCTCAGGCGATGGAGATCACCGTCAGGGGCGCTGTTGCGCAGCGAGTCATGGACTCGGTCCGTCGGTTACGGGCGAGACCATGATCACCTCTCAGGTACCCGACTAAGTTGCGATAGCTCGTTTTTGGCCGAGCTCCTGCAAGCGCATCCGCACGAGCAATTATTAATCTGCGTATCCGTACGACGGGTGCCTCCACGAGATAATGAAGCTCAGTTTGAGCCTTATCCGTGGCCCTATGAACACTATTACTTGATAGGCAACGATGAAATCACTCGAACGCTCTAAAGCTGTAGTGGATTTGGGTAAGCGGCTGATCGCTGAGCTCAACCTCGCCGACGATCTGTTAACCCAATGGATGGCGCACATGATTGCCGAGCGGATCGATGCCACAGAAAAGGCATCGAACGAGGACAAAGTAGCGGCGCAGGATGCGTGTCAGCAGGCGATTTTCAACTTATGGGAGCGTCGGAACAGTATTCCGTTGGAAGCGAGGCCGCTCCAGGAGCTTGAGCCACTCATCCACACGTTGGACTCCCTCAATGTTGATAGCGCAGTGCGCTACCGGCACTTCCAGGAGAGGCCAAGCGACGAAGAAATGGATGCTGTGGAGGGCTCTGCGAAGAATTTTCTCGAACTCGCGCGGAGGCTCGATTACTCGGCTCGTGTGCTAATCCACTTTTTGATTAGCTCGGCAGCAAAGGATGCTGCCGAGCAAGCGATTCCCTGGTTGGAAGCGCTGGCCAAGGCCGGTGCGGATTCCAGATATGTGCTGCCATATGTACAGTTTGCGCTAAATGGCCCGGGCGCTCACGAAGCTAATGAGCGCGAGCTAAAGTCTCTGGCGGAAAAGATCGAACATCTGGAGTCATTTTCTAATATCGCCACTGGAGTCGCTACAGAATTGAGGTCGCGGATGGCTCAACTCGCAGGTGAGGGGGGCGGTGGTGAGTCCGACTCTGAGCCATGAGATGGCATACCTATGCAGTTGAATCAGGTCGTTGGCACCACGATGTCATTACTCGCCTCATGCTGTAGGCGGCGCCCCCCAACTCATTTCTGTAATCTCACTTAGATGCTACGACCAGCCGCTTCGGGTCCAGGCTGTGTGAAAACGCATGCACCGTTTTGAAGTGTCTGCCAGTGTTTGGTTAGTCAGCAGACATGAAATTTGCGTAGAAACGCGATATTCGTTTCGATTCTGACTGTAGAACTTGCTCTAGAACGTTTTCACACAGCCTGCACCCAAAGCGGCTTTTTATCTTTCTCGGGAGTGCCCACCGCCAAGCAAGAAAAAGCCAGTGATCGATACGCCCGCTATCCGAAGTTCTCGCTCCGCGGTGTACTACCCTCCGAGGGTAAATAGTCTAGGTACTCAGAGATCGAAGCGAAGGCTATCTGACTTCTGATCGAGAAGAGCGATGAAATCCGTACCGCTCTCAATTTGCTTAACATCGGCCAACGAGAACACCAATAAGAAAGTGCCGTCGCGATCGTACGCTGACTGAATTTCTCGCAACGCGTCAAGACCAGTTCCCTCGCCTGTGATCCCGTTCTTTGCGAACAGAATGCCGAGTTGTGTCTTTGCCTTGCGCAGCTTGCCTAAGAAATCGCGAACGGGAGCTACACCAACTGGGCTGCTCCAGTTTTTGCACTCAATCAGGCAGTATCGACCTAGCTCCTCAAATAATGGGATGTCGAACTTCGATCCTCGATACTCGACTACAAGGTCTATTTCGCTGGATCGTGTAATGAGATTGCGGTACTTGCAGTGCAAAGATGGGGCGTTAGTAAAAAGTAAAGTAGCGAGTTCTTCAAGGGAGCGCCCCTTATCTTGATTGGTAGTCGCTGTTTCCACTTGTACGATCAAGTCGGAAATGGCCGCGCGCCCTTGCTTAATCTCGTGCTCACTTTGCGTCCAGCGTCCAAGTCGGCCCAGCAATTCGGATGCGTCCGCGCCACTTAAATTGGCCAAATCGAATAATCCGACAGTTTCACCATCATCGACGGCAAGCTGTGATCTGCCAATAGTCATCCCCAAAGGACTACCGAGCGCTGACATATACGTACGAAGCTGTCGCAAGGAGTGTTCGTTGAGGCGCAAGCTGCTGCTCTTAATCTCAATAACTATCCATGGACGTGCTCCTACTGCAGGTGCGAGTACGACATCAGCACGCATTGCGCCGACGCTGTATTCGTACAGGGTTTCAGACTCCGCGTAACCAAGAGCACTCACAAGTTGAGGGATAATCGATCTCGTAAAGTCAAGTTCCGTGGCATGCGCACTAGCCGGAATCTCTCTAAGTATGCGTTGTAGCTCTCCAGCAGATTCGCTCAGGTAGCGCTTCAGTCTTACTTGCCCTTTCGGTGTAAGCACAGCGCGACCGTCGGCTATCATTTTTTCCATCACCTCTCTTCGGTATCTCCAGTGCCGATTCGGAGGAGGGGAGTTTCCTAAGATTGAATAGGAAAGCGCCGGTCGGTCACCGTAGGCTGTCGCGTCCAACATCACATAGGGACCGCGTGGATCGCTATCCGGATTGCGGTAATGTGCAGAGGGGGAATCCGCGTTGCCAACGCTTGAATCAAGCCTGTTCTTCATTGAGATCGCTGTTCCAATTTTGATCTGCGGGTAAGAGGATGGAGTGTAGAAGAAATGGCTGAAGAATTTAACAAAGTGATCAAAGCCAAAAGGAAAATCACAGTCGCTTCATCTTCAGCACAATGTCCCTTGCTGGCTGATTGTTGCCTGTCGCGAGAGGCCGCAGTCGACCGATTGTGTTGAAAAAGTCGACCTGCCTGGCTACCCATGCATTGAGCGGTGAGAACGCCATTTTTGCATGCTGCTACGTCAAATCTGAGCCTTGAGCCTTCTGCGCAAAACACGGATTTCAATCTCAGACGCGTACTTTTCTGCCGTGGAAACCGAAGCCGACTTTTTCAACAGAACCGACCCTTTGCGGTCGGTCAGAACAGCCAGAAATCAACCCCTCAACTGCCGCTCATGTGTCTGGGAATCTAAGGGCAATTCAGAGTGTTGCTTCATCCTCCAAAATGAGGGCTTTTCAGCCGTCGTCAACAAGATCAGTGTCGTGGTACTGCTGGCTCGACTTAATGCGTAAACGACGGCAATTGGCCGTGTTCGACCTGTCACGACTAACCGGGTTGGGTTGCTTTTTGCCATTGCGGCGGTGTTTTTCGATCAGGTTCATCCGCAAGAGAATATCCACGCTGAGATGGATGGCGGGCAAGCGAGTCTGGAGGGTTGCCTATCCACGATTCGAACGTTAGATCAGCATTTCTCGGTCGTTCCCTAACCTCTTCCAGACCAATAAGGTGGTGAGCCGATAGTAATACCGAGTGGCATCGGAATGGTCTTTCAGGTGTTGAGTGAGAAACCAGCGCACATGCTTGAGTTGCCAGGTCCAGGGATTGTCTCGTCGCCATCGTTGTTGAATGGCCGCTTGCATGATTCGGGCTTGGCGTAGGTGGCGTTGCTGCGTGACCTTCGAGCCGGTCAGTACGCCGCTCAGGAACAGCGCCATATCGAAGGACTTGGTCATGCTCGACCTCCAATGTAGGCCGACATCACATCGATCCGGTTATGCCCGAGTTCAAGGCTGATCTGTTGGCGCGCCTGTTGATCAAGGTAGCGGTCAATGCGATAGCAGTGACCACCATTGACCGGAGCCGCGTGGCCAGTGAGCTGCTCGTAACGTTCGCAGGCGTAGGCCGCTCGCAGCTCATGGAAACCCTTCAGCCCGTGTTCATGCAGTGTTTCGCGGGCGGGGAGCACGGTCTGTTGCAGGAATGCAGCATAGCTTTCGTCTCGGGCCAGCAAGTTGCCGCTGCGGGTCGGCGACGCATGACGAGCAAGCTGCAGTGCCGTTTTCACCTCTTCATTGGCCACAACCCATCGCGGCGCTGAAGCGCCTGAGCGACCGCCTTTGGTACCGTCCTGGATGTTGATGCGGCCTAAGTGTTCGGCTTCGCGTTGCAGTCGTGGCAGGTCAGCCAGGATCGCTTCGCGCAGGCGCATACCGGTTGTTCGGGCCAACAGGACAATAGCGGCCACCCGCACGCGTTGCAGTTCGCCCAGCGCCTCGAGTACTCGCCGCACCTGTTGGTGGTCTTGGCCATCGGGCGCGCGGGTGCGTACGCTCGAGCGCTGCTGTCCCAACGCCTGGCTCGGACTGGCGATCCTCACGTCCTGATCACCGCGCAGCGCCGCGAGGGTACGGTTGACGCTGCTCAGGCGGTTCTGCGCGGTCGCGATGCAGAGTTCACCTTGCTGGATCTGCTGGCGCAGGTACGCGGCGTAATCTTGCAGCGTCTGTTGATCGATCTGACGCGCATCGTTGTAACCGGGGCCGTCCTCTGACCGACACCAACGCACGAACGCTTGCCAGCGATCGCTATGCGCTTTGACCGTGGCAAAGTGGCCGCCGGCAAACAGATCTTTGAGCGCTTGTGGGCCGGCGTAGCTTAGCTGGCGTCCGTAGCCAAAGTTGCGACCCTCACGCCGACCGACCAGAGTCATCATCTTCACCGTTTTCGTTTGTTTGCAGAAAGAGCAGCAAGGCTTTCCAGTGGGGGCTGAGCCTGTCCAGCTGCTGCCAGTGTGTCGGGCGGATCAGGAGGGCGTTCTCCTGGTGTTGCAGCAGTGCCCCTTCCTCGCGCAGTTGCTTGATCAGCCGGGCGAGGTTGGCAGGCTCAAAGGGTGGTGTGGCGACAGCGGCGACAGTGGCGACAACCCGCGTCATTTCTGGCCTGGCGCGTGGCGACAGGGTGGCGACAGCGGCGGCGACACGCCGCGATTCTGGTTGCGGTTGAAGTTGCGCCTGGTAGCGGCGCACCGCGTCATTGAGGCGAAACATGGCGGACCTCGAACGTTTTTCCGTCGCGGCTGCTCAGCCAGCGATGAGTGATCAGCACGACCAATAGAGAGGCGGTATGGTCAGCGCTCTTGCGGGCAAAGCGAGGGCCGTTGCGATTGACGTCGCGAATGGTGAAGTGAGTCCAGCCTTTCTGCACCAGCCAGCGCAGCAGCCGATCCGCCTCTTCGCGTCGGCTATTGACCGGCTCCTGTTCGGTCAGGCGCTGGCTCTCGGCCAGGTAATAATCCATCAACGTGGAGGCGCGCTGGATGTGTGCTTCATCCAACTGACCGGCCTCTTCAATCATGGCCAGCACGCCCGCGATGCGCAGTACATTCGCCGCGGCCTTGCCCGCGACAGGCTGGATGCCGGCCAGCTCGCCGAACTCGCCAGACTGGCACTCGATGGTGTCGTGAATATCGATCCAGGTACGACGGGCGCGGGGAGTCAGCTCCAGCGTGACGGGATTGAGTGATCCATCCTTGTGAAGCGACCAGGGCTTTTGCAGCAGGGCGGTGATCCGCTGTTGGTAGCGCTGGACTTTGGCATCTAGGGTCAGGTCGATCGCCTTGTAGAGTCGCTGGCCGGCCAGGCGCTCGGGCCAACTGATCAGACAACGGCCGAGGATGCCTTGGCCATTGATCACCGGGTCTTTGAACAGCTGGATGGCCAAGTAGGGTTGCAGCATCAGATGCAGGCTGAGGCGGCGATCATAGGCGCGCAGGCTTTCTCCAGCCATGGAGCGGGCCCGGTCGATCGGGCTGCCATCCCATAATGTCGACAAGGTGGTGATCGCCTTGAGCAGATTCTCTTTGCTCATGGTGCTGCTGCCCAAGAACTGGCCACCTTCATCATTGAATAAACCCATGCTGGGCAAACCCTGGCACAGACTTTTGACCAGGGCCTCTATAGTGGGCTCGGCAATGATCAGTCTCGGTGGTACCGGCTCGGATAGCTCACCGCCTTCCGCTTCCGCGTGTTTCTTTGAGGTTTTGGGTTTGGTCATGATGCTGCTGGCTGCGCGATAGGCTTTGAGCTTTTCCGCATACAGAGTCCACTGCTGTCGTTCCCAGTCGCGCGCCGCTTTCAGTGCCAGCTGATCCACCGCGCTTTTGCGATCACCCGAGGACGCCACCGTCAGCAGGTAGAGGGACAGCGGATAGGTTCGGCCGTCGAGTAGGACATTGGCATGACCCTGGCTCACCAGGGCTGCGCTGGCCAGCACCGATTGTGCCGCCATTGCGCAGGGCACGCCGATCACCCGGGCCAGTCGCTCGACCGCAGAGCCCAACAGATCCCCCAATGCTTCGACCGGATAGGGCAGTGGCGCCTGCTGGTATTCCAGCAATGGTTGTGGTGGCTCGAACGCTTCGCACTGTTGCATCACACTTCTCCTGAGATTATCGACTTCGTCCTCACTCATCCCGCCACGGTTGTTGAGTGTTATCAGGGATCAAGGCCCCTGCGACCTGTGAGGGTTGTCCACTAACGCGGGACTGGCGGCTCTTTACGACCGGGAGCTTGGGCATCTCATGATCTGGCCTCCTGAACACCGATAGCGGTGGGCGGGTGGAGGCTGCACTGGCTGACGAGACCGGTGCCGCGAGATCCTGAGTCGGGTGAAAGCAGTGAGGCGATGACCGGGGCATATCTGACTGTCAGTCAGGTGCAGTCCACTCCGTGGGCTGCGGCACCATCATCTGCATCGCTGTTGCTGGTGAATTCGGTGTTTGTCACGCCGATTGTCACGAGAGGGAATGCCGCAAAGCCTTGTACGAGTTGGGCTGCAGCAGCGGTAGGAGCGCCCGTCTCTTTAGGAGGCAAAGAGACGGGCAACAGGTTGGTGCAAGAAATGGCCAAGCGGATAAGTTGCTGCAGAGCAGCCAGGAGAAAGCCTGAGTTGCCACAGTGGGCAAAGTTGAGAAGTAGGCATCCATCACATCGCTGTGACTGTGCGAGCCGCCGGACGCTAATCGCACTTGGGGTGAACCACCACGATGTGGCGTAGCCTCAAAGGTTCTGGCTACCTGGGTGCTGTCGAGGACAGCGCTGGTACAGTTCTGGTTTAGCGCTCGTTCTGCTCGCGGTCAACAGCATTTTGGGGGGTACTGTTGCGCCAATCGGTAGCGCTGGGAGACCCTGGAGCCCGGTGGTTTTCCATGGCCGGGTGGTCGTTCGTCGGTTTTTAATGTGAGCCTGCGTAATTGCATGGACTTGACCAGTACACGCCGTAGTGACGACCGGCGGAGAACGGCCAAAAGCGGTCATCTTGTGAGTACGAAAACCAAGGGCAGTTTATTTTTTCGGAGCAGTAGAGGAGGCTGCCGGGGCTACCAGATACCGGTCAAGCCTTCTCAGTGCGCTAAGTGCGGCGAGGGAGACGTCGGCATGACGATGAGGTATGCGCATCTGGCACCGAAGCACCTGCTTGACGCCGGCGGTCAGACTCGGGTCCCAGGCTGATAGTGGCGCAATGCTGTTATGATGGCGCTCTAAAATTGACTTTATGGTGGTTATGGATAAGCGCACGAGGCTGTATCAAGAGTTTTTCATTGCTTTGGCTTTGGGAAGCGTCCCCACCTTCATCGCTTACTGGTCAGGTGGAGTTAAGCTGCTGGACGCTGCAGTTAAGGCTCAGATGCCACCTGATAAAGTACTCTGGTACCTGGTCACCTTGCCGGCGCCTTATCTCATAGCTGTTCTCTTTGACCGCTTTGTTTGGAAAAAAACAGAGCTGATGAAAGCTCGTTCTGCTTTCTGGCGCTCCACCTGGACAGAAGTCGGAACAGCATTCCACTCTCTGTGGCGTGTGTTGGTCGGCCTTTTCTTCGCTATCCCGATTCTTTGGTGGCGGTATGAGCCCGAAACATTTCAGCTCTCAAAGGCTAGCTTCTTTTTCGTCTGGGGATTCGCATTGTTGGCACAGTGCTGGTTCTTTTCTCTAGGAAGAAGTCTGCTTGAAGGGCGTGTGCGTCAGCTTTCCTGATCCCGTTCTCTAAAGGTTTCGACAGCTTCCAGAAATGAAATAAAAAGCCCTGTACAAATAGAGCTTTTTCGTTTGGAGAGTGGAGCGGGTGGCCGATGCGATCACTATATATGTACGACTTGCGATTGATCTCGTTCAGGCCTGGTGAATGTCAAATCGAGGAAGAATTTTACCGGACTAATCGATACCTGGTGAGGGGGGAGGAACTCGCTGGGTATCACCCGATGATCATCAAGCGGCTCCTGGGGATCTGATGCTCAGCGGCCAAAGCGGCTTTCTTCGAAGAAGGAAATAGAAGCCTCATTGGATTTTGCTCAGCACGGATCTTGAATACGGCTTCAGGCGGTATCAAAAGCTTCCCGCGCTGATAGCGAGGGTTCATTTTCCCTTCACCTGCTCCACAAATTTCAGCGCGTCCAGCAGGCAGCATTTAGATAGAGTCAGGCGAGATTCGTGAAAGTGCCTGCAACAGTCAAAAGTACTCATTTCGCCAATCTGGCGTGCGCCATGTCCAACGTAGTGGGGGACAGGGTAATCACGAAATATTTTCGCTGTGAGCGAAAATATTTTTTGACCTGCCTATCGTGTTCTGCCATGATGATTTTGCGGTCGATGATTTCTCGATTGCTTGTAGGTGCTACGGCACTGCGGGGGTTGATTTTGGACCTCTAACTTTTGGGCCGGGCGTGTGCGGTCGTCACCGTGCGCGTATGTGGTGCGGTCTTGTAGGCTTCGTCGAGACGTCGAAGCCTGGTGATTTCAGCGAGGGGGAAAAATACAGTTCAAACATCGGTCATTTGGCTTGTAAAGGTTGCATCGAGAGGTCGGTTCCACATGTCGTGGACTGACGCAAACCCTTACAGGAGCATTCAATATGCAACCACGTGACGAGAAAGCCGAAGAACTGTACCTGGCAAAAGTGAAGACAAAGCAGCGTTTGAGATTACTCAAAACCTGCTTTGGTGTGATCAAGATTCTTGTGCCGTTACTGTCGATAATTGACAAGCACTGGATGAAGATCATCGCGTTCTTCCATGAGTAGTCTACCCCGCTGGTGTCACATTCATCAGAGGTGTGCAAAATGTTAGGCAAGGCCCTTAAATTAATTCGTTCTTACTACGACTTATCTCAAACAGAGTTATGTTCTCGATTGGGAATATCAAACTCTCACCTATCCGAGATTGAGTCTGGAAAGAAGCAACCATCTATTGAGTTGCTGAGAAAATACAGCGATTATTTCGAGATACCACTGTCATCGATTTTGTTTTTTTCTGAGAGTATCGACTCCCCTCGCCCTACTGACAACCTGCGTTTCGGATTGGCGAAAACAATTATTTCGTTACTTGAATGGAATGAAGATCGAGATGCAGCCAAAGAAAAATATAAGGAAAAAACGAAAGCCCGACAATGAACTACCAATTCATCAGTGCGCCTTATATAAAGTAGGGTCGCCGAAGCGATTGGCTGACTTGCTCAATATTAGCACTATCGAACTTGAAGTGATTTTGCAATCAGAAAGCAATTACAAACTCTTCAACAAGGTTCTAGCTCCTAATCCATTCACGGGAAAATCCCGTAAAAATCGAGCCGTTCAGGAGCCTAAATCTCGCCTTCGGAAACTACACGAGAGAATTTTATCCATACTCCGTCGTGTCCAGTACCCCGGCTACGTTCAAGGTGGAGTAAAGCACCGCTCGTATCAAACGAATGCAGCTATTCATCTTGGCGCTCGACAAACAGCAACATTCGATCTGAAAAACTTCTATGGATCTACCCGCTACTGTCTTGTGCATGATTTCTTTCATAATACTATGTGCTGCCCAACAGATATCGCAGGCAGGCTTGCCTCGTTGACAACCTGGAATGGTGTAATGCCTACGGGAAGCCCACTTAGCCCTCTTCTTTCGCTTTGGGCAGCTAAGGGCTTATTTGATAAGTGCGAAGTCTTGGCAATCAAATACGGATTAAATTTCACCTGTTATATAGATGACTTAACCTTTTCTGGAGATCAAATTTCTGGAAAATTTCAATCTGAACTAAAGATTATCGCCAGCCGCTTTGGTTATGAATTAGCAAAAGAAAAAACCAAAATATTTAGGTTTGGAGTCCCAGCCCATATCACCGGTGTCATTTCACACAAAGCTAAACTTTCTGTTCCGCATGCGAGATTGAAAGGCGCGCGTAAAATTCAAGACGCTATCGACGGAAAAGGAAAGGCGTATGGTTTTACCGAGGCGCAACTTAAACAAAAGCTAGCTGGAACAATTAACGAAGCCGCCACGATCGATGCCGTGAAATATGAAAAATGGGCTATTTACAGTCGTAAAGATGCTGGAGACGAACTCAGTCAGTAGTTGTTCGCTATGCAAAGCCAGGCCCCATAAAGGGGAAGGGGCCAGTTCATGTGTGTGTGATAGTGGTCCAGATTAGATCACGGCCGAAAGAGTGTAGGGTTCGATATTTGAATAGGTAATTCAAAATATAGTAACTTGCCAAAGAAGATACATTGAGCTTGCTCGGTCTCTCGTTGGTTCGCGTGGTGCAAGCATCGTACCGCCGGAAAGATTCCCTTCTAGGATCGGGCGTTGTTGAGGTTGCTATAATCAAAATTATCACTAGGAATTATTATGGAATTAATGGAAGCACTCTTCGCTACAGTTACATCATTGCTAGTTGTCTGTGTAATTGGTTTTTTTAAAACGCTTTACAAAGAAAAGGCCAAGAATAGAGCGTTGTTTGAAGACGTTGGGCGCATTGAGGTCGAAAAGCAAAGAGTAATACACGATTATACTTTAGAGACTGAGAGGGTGAAGCAAGTTCACGCTAAAGAAATCGAGAGCCTGAAGCAGCAGAGCGCTGAAAAACTTGATAAGCAAAAGCGAGATCATGAGATCGATATACAGAAGCGTAAGTATAAATATGAAAACAAAAGTCGCGAATATCACAAGTTTATGGATGAGCTTGATGCGTTTCGCGGGCTGAATATCGAAATTATCGAAAATGAGCTTAGGCCAATGATCAGTGCATGGTTTGCAAGTGATTTTGGTATTTCGAACAAGTTGTTTGCCGAGGCTAATGATAAGGCTACAGCTATCATCAGCTCAGTCAGGGCACAGGAGGCTAAGCTTTTTGCACAGGTTAACGGTGTAAAACTAAATGCGGCTCAAGAAATAATTGATTTGCTGGATGCGCTGCGAGCAACCATAACCCAGTCAAAGTCGTACCTCGAAGGGGTAATCGGTTATATTTTCAGTGAAGAGTTTCGATATACTAAGCGCATTCCTGATGAGATTAATGCAAAAGCTACCGGACTAAATGAGCGAACTGCTGATTTGAATAAAAAGCTTCTTGCAGCACTTAAAGCCGACCTAGATACGCTATAGGCGGTGGAAGCCGGCGAGAGTGCGATGATGCTCCCGAAAAAATTGATTGTCGATGCGGGCCAGAGCGATTTTAAGCGGAGCCGCGCTATTAGTGATAGTGCACCGCTCCTAGTCTTTGATCACGATTACTGCTCTTCACCACAGGTACAGCAGTGAACATACTCTTCGCTGATGACGTTGCCCTTGCACCCTTCGGTGATACATTTTTTTCGGTGCACAAGGTGCGTATCGTTACACACGAAGCACCATAAGGTGGAGGACTTCGGTTTGTTCGGACTCAGTACGGCATAGTGAGGGGTAGGCCCGTCAAGTTCGCCAGAGTGATATTTGCAAGCTGGACAGATATATTTGCGAACACCCGCGGCTACCTTGAAGAAGCGTTCGCGCTCGGACTTGGATAGTAGGTTGAAAACTGTCCAAAACTCACGGACCAAGATGCCGTCAATGTGGTCATTGTCGAAATAAATCTGAGCCGCGGGTGCTGAGAACAAGAAGTCTCTTCGCGCCATGACCCAGCTTTGGTCTGAGTAGAGGTGCTCGTGGGCTTCGAGGATGATCAAAATAACTTCTTTGGGTGAGATCTGAAGCTTCGCATTTACTGAATGCATAGCTGAGTTTCGAAGCCTCCGTACCCGCTCGAATAGCTCCATGAATTTGGGGTCGAAAGGCTGAGGGCTTACCGTGTTGTAAGCCTTTATCAGGTCTTGGGCGTCAATGGTACGAAACTCTGAATACTCTATCCCCTTACCAGTCTTGTCCTTAGGCCAATCCGACGGAGATCCGGCCAGTAGCAAGTACGGGCTGAAGCCTACGAGCTTGCCTTTGATCGCGAGTTCGACGCCCTGCTGGGCAATAATGAGTGAAGTCAGAATCCTTTGCCGTGCGGCCTCCCAGAACTGAGTCTGGTCATCCTTGTCCACATCCACATACTGGCCGGCTTCGTCCAGTGTCGTCAGAAATGAAATGACAATGTCCCACGCAAAGTCGAACTGCGCGTAGGCAGCCGCTGCGAATTCATCACTAGTTGGAATTTCCGTGATCATCGGGGATCCGCTTCGTTTTTTAGGGCTCTGAGCCTATAAGGACGCAGGCAATTGGACAACATAAAAGAAATCTCCAAATGGATTCCTACTACTTTCGCGTCAATTTAGCTGGCGCCATAGGCTCTTTTATAAAAGCTGTCCCAACAGAGTGGCCGTTTCCAAGCAGGAGTAGATTTGTCTCCTGCCGGCTTTTGCGGTGCTGTTACATTGATATCGGCTATGCATACAGTTTATGGGGTGAGCAGGCAAATGACCTCTCGCCCGCGGTTGTAGCAGTTCGGGTTGCAGCAGGGAGAGGAGAACAGCGAATGTCTCTTTAGTGTCGATTCTGTTGAAAAAGTCGGTCCTTCCAGACTGCCCGCATATTGATCGGTGAAAACGCCTTTTCTGCACGCTGCTACGTGAAATCCAAGCCCGGTAGCCTCTGCCGAAGGTAAGGATTTCAATCTCAGGCGCGTACTTTTCTACCGCGGAAACCACGTCCGACTTTTTCAACAGAATCGGTCGGTTGCAGTCCTTGAGTGCTTGGCTGACGTACTCGCGCTGAGTGGCACCCGCTGACACCTATCAACTGCAAACGGCTGGTCAGCGCGAATGCAAATGACTGGTGAAGTCGGCTGCAAACAACTGGTCAGTGGCAATGCAATTAGGTGGTCAAGTGAGATGTATTCACGCAGAGCCCATGCGAGTGGGAATGCAGAGCCTTCCCGCTCGCGTGGGCTTGGCCGAGAAAGCCCCAAGAGTGAGGCTTGCAGCGGCGACAGTCGCCACTTCTGTCGCCATGCTGCAGGCCAGGTATTGCGCGGGTTGTCGCCGGTGTCGCCGCTGTCGCCAAATCAACCATCACTCCATCTGGGGAGTCATTTTCGGTTACCGGCGGCGTCCGGTGAGCGCTCACCGTATCGGCACGACGTTGTGGTCCTTGGTTTGATTGATCGCAGATGCCGACAGGTTGCCAGTGGCCGCTTTTTGGATGTGCTCACTCCACCAAGCCATCATCGGACGCCGGCGTTCGATGTAGTCAGCTCGGTTGTAAGCGCTTCGGACTTCGTCCTTGTCGACATGCGCCAGCGCGACTTCGATTAGCTCCGGATCCCACCCATGCTCGTTCAGGATGGTGCTTGCCATGGAGCGCATGCCGTGGCTGACCAAGCGGTCCTGGAAGCCCATGCGTTTCAACGCCATGTTAGCAGTCTGACTGTTGGCGTGGGTGCGCGGGTTTCTATCTGCCGGGAACACGTATTCCCTGTGGCCGCTGTGGGGCTTGAGCGCCTCCAGTAACGCGAGTGTCTGTTCGGTCAGCGGGATGGTATGCGGGCGACGCTTTTTCATGCGCTCCGGCGGGATGGTCCAGATGCGTTTGTCAAAGTCGATGTCTACCCATCGGGCGGTAGCCGCTTCGGCAGGACGGGTCATAGTGTGCAGTTGCCATTCGATCAGGCAGCGGGTGATCCGCTTGATGCTGGCGTTCGCGATTTCGATCATGAGCTCGGAAAGCTCATCGGGTCGTAGCGCGGCCATGTTCTGTTTCTTGGGTTTCTTGAATACCGCCCGAATGCCACTGAGGGGGTTAGCGAAAATCAACCCGGAGTTCACCCCGTAGGTCATGATCTCGTTGAGCCGTTGGCTCAATCGCTTCACTGTCTCGAGGCTGCCTTTGGCCTCGATTGGGCGAAGCAGTTCGATGACCATCGGTGCGCTGATTTTCGAGAGCGGCGTTGTTTTCAGGTCTGGAAATACATGCAGCGTGAGCGAGCGCCAAATGTCTTCTGCGTACGCCGGCGTGACGGAGTCCTTCTTCAGCTCGAACCAGGCGGTGGCCACGTTCTCGAACGTATGTTCCGTCTCCGCTCGTTTGGCTTCGTCCTGTGCATTGCGTTGCACCTTGGGATCAATGCCTTGTGCAAGCAGCTCGCGCGCTTCCACCACTTTTTTCCTGGCGTTCGCTAGTGAGAGCTCTGGGTACGTGCCCAGCCCCATATTGATACGATTTTTGGTTACCGGCTCGCGGTAGTTGAAGTTCCACAGCATCGAGCCGTTGCTCCTGACTCGGAGCTGGAGGCCGTCACCATCGCTGAGGACGTAATCCTTGTCTTTTGCCTTGATTGCCTTGAGCTGGCGGTCGGAAAGGCGAAGGGCTGGAGCAGGCATGAGAGCTACCTCTGACACCGTTTTGGTATTCCAAAAAATAACACCGGATGGCTTGGAATACCATTTGGAATACCCAAACGGCTGGAACTCAGAAAACCTCTACGGAGCCCAATAGCGCCTAAACCCTTGATTTTTCTGGATTCCAGGCACAAAAAAAGACGTCCGTGGACGTCTTTAGATGATGAAATGGTGGAGCCGGGGGGATTTGAACCCCCGTCCGCCAGTACTCCGCTGTCGGTACTACATGCGTAGCCGTGTCTATTAAGTTAACCCTCAGCGACCCGACGGGCAGGGTGCTTTGGGCGAGTTGTGTAAGTTTTAGCCGCTTCGTCCACAACGTACTGCACGGCGATTCCGTTCTATATGACAATCACTTTGGGTTTACGGACATCCCCTGGTGATTGCTGGACCCGAAGGTACCAGAAGGGAAGGGCTAAGGCTGCTTACGCAGCGAGAGCGTATTCCCCGTAGGTTTCGTCATTGGCAACTATAGGAAGTTGCAACAGTGGATTTACGAGTTCTGTTACCAACTCGGCATGCACCTAAAGTTTCGCAACCGGCGTCGAATCCTAAACGGCCCCGAACCTGGCGTTCCGTGAATCTGTTGGAGCGGCAGGCATGTGCAGTGTACGCCAATCCGCGTCTGAGGCCAACCCGAAGGTTGGCCGGGCGCGACATTACTGCTGATCGCCTTTGGTGTTGTTCTGCAATTTCTGAATGGCTTGAGTGGTCAGCGAGATGCATTCCTTCGTGCCCTGCTCGGTACCTTTGGCCTGGGCAGCGGAGGCCTGCTGGATAGTGGCATCGATGTCAGATTTCATGCTTTCACTCATTTCCTCGGTGCTGACCTTGGCGTCCTTGATTTTTTGCAGGTTGACTTGGCAAAGGTCTGCCTGGCTATTTGCAAACACCGGAGAGGCCAACATCGCAGCGGAAATGAACAAGCCAGCAAGTGCGGTGCGCTTCATGTGTATCTCCTTGAACGTATGGTCTCGGTGCTGTCGGATGTCACGGACAGGCCGAGTTGGGGTAGGGCCCAGCGGAGCCGGGCCTATTCAAGTGACTACAGCGAAGTGCAGGAATTCGATTTTTCTTCGAATCCCGTCGCAGAGCCCTCGCCCTTGTTGGGTTTGGGCCGGGTGACGCGGTCGACCAGATACACCAACCCGTGGTAGTCGATTTCCCCATGACGTGTCAGACCGATCTCGCATGTGCGGCTGGTGGAAATCCCTTCGCTGCAATGCTGTACCGCCCCTTTCAGCGAGCGCAACGAATGGGCGTTCAGCTCCGGCGTGGTGAAGCCTTTGTCACCGGCAAAACCACAGCAATGAATGCCTTCCGGGATGACCACGTTATTGCTGCACTTGCGCACCAGATCGATCAGCGCCTGGCTTTCTCCTAGGTGTTGCGTGCTGCAGGTGACATGAACTGCGATGGGCGCTTCCTGAGGCGTAAAGTCGAGGCGATCCATCAGGTGCGTGCGGATGAAGCGCACCGGGTCATACAGGTCCAGGCGCACGTCGCCGAGGTCCTGGACCAATCGCAGTGTGCAAGGGCTTGTGTCGCAGTAAATCGGATCGAGTCCGCCGCGACTGGCGTGCAGCAGCGCGCCGATCAGTTCCTGGCGCTTATGCTCGGCTTGTTCGGCATAGCCTTTGGACGCGAAAGGCTGGCCGCAGCAAAGGCTGTCTACGTTGTCCGGAAAAACGACTTGATAGCCGGCCTTTTCCAGCAGGCCTCGGGTTTTGTCATGCAGCGACATCTGTTCCCTGTCGCCCGCGGCAGGGCCCATGACCCGCGACACACAGGCCGCCAGATAAACCACCCTGGGTCGTTCATCCGACACGGCGGGACTGAAGCGAATGGCCCTTTCCGGCTGCGGCATGGCGTTGGTCCACTGTGGAACTTGCCCTTTGGATAGCCGCGTCAGGCCTGCCGACAAACGTGCCAGGCGCGGTGCCCCCAAGAGCATTCGCGCACCATTGGCCACATGCAGCGTAAAGCGCGCCCCTTGCAGTGCGGTAGCGAAATTGCCGACAAGCCAATCAGCGGTTTTCGTACGCGTTGCGCTGCGGCCACGGAGCTTTTTCACCAGTTCGCCGGTGTTGATTCCTACAGGGCAACGTTGGGCGCAAAGCCCGGTGGCGGCGCAGGTGTCGATGCCCTGGTATTGATAAGCCGTTTCCAGCTCCGAGGTATCGGTGCCGGCGCGTTTTTTCGCCTGGATGTCTCGCCAGATCACAATGCGCTGACGCGGGCTCAGGGTCAGGTCCTTGGACGGACAGACCGGCTCGCAGAAGCCGCACTCGATGCACTTGTCCACAATCTCATCGGCGGCAGGCAAGGGCTTGAGGTGCTTGAGGTGAATCTGTGGATCCTCGCTGAGCACCACATCCGGGTTGAGAATGCCATTGGGATCGAGCAGGCGCTTGAGCTGCCACATCAATTGATAGGCGTCGCTGCCCCATTCCAGCTCGACGAACGGCGCCATGTTGCGGCCGGTGCCGTGTTCGGCTTTGAGCGAGCCACCGAATTCCACCGCCACCAATTGCGCTACGTCATCCATGAACGCTTGGTAGCGTGCGACTTCGTCGGCGCTGTTGAAGCCTTGGGTGAAGACGAAGTGCAGATTGCCTTCCAGCGCGTGTCCGAAAAGGATCGCTTCGTCGTAGTGATGCTTGTCGAACAGCGCGATCAGGCGGTTCACACCGATCGCCAGTTGCTCGACCGGGAAGGTCACGTCTTCGATGATCACGGTGGTTCCGGTCTTGCGGACCGCGCCCACGGCTGGGAAGGTGTCCTTGCGGATCGCCCAGAGCCGGGCGTTTTCCCGTGGGTCTTCAGTGAAATCGACCTGCTTTTCCACCGGGAAACCTGCCAGCGAGGCCATGATCAGGGCCAGTTGCTCTTGCAATAACGATGACGAAGCCGCGCGGGATTCGATCAGCAAGGCGCAGGCATTGTTCGACAGATGCTGTACGAAATCTGGCATGCCCGGCTTGTCCTGCACCGAACGCAGGCTGCGACGGTCCAGCAGCTCGACCGCGGAGACCGGCTGGCTTTTCAGCACGGTGACGGCGTTGCAGCAGGTTTCGACGTCAGGGAAGACGATCAGCGCCGACGCCTTGTTCGGGTGATCGATGACCGTGTTGTAGGTCACCGCGCTGATGAAACCGAGGGTTCCTTCGGAGCCCACCAGCAAGTGGCTCAAGATATCCACAGGCTCGTCGAAGTCCACCAGGGCGTTGAGTGACAGGCCGGTGGTATTTTTCAGACGGTATTTGTGGCGAATTCGGGTGGCCAGTTCCGTGTTGGCGCGGGTTTCGCGACCCAGGATCGCCAGTTGCTCCAACAGTTCACCATGGCTTGTGCGAAAAGCCGCCACGCTGGCGGCGTCTTCGGTGTCCAGGCGCGTGCCGTCAGCCAGGACCAGGCGGATGCCGGCGAGGGTGTGATAAGTATTCTGCGCCGTGCCGCAGCACATGCCGCTGGCGTTGTTGGCGACGATACCGCCTATCTTGCAGGCATTGATCGACGCCGGGTCCGGGCCGATCTTGCGTCCGAATGGGGCTAGCCAGGCGTTGGCCTGGGCGCCGATGACGCCGGGTTGCAAGCGAATCTGGTGGCCTTGCTCGCGAATTTCCCGGCCGTTCCAGTTATCTCCAAGCACGATCAGCACCGAATCGCTGATGGCTTGGCCTGACAAGCTGGTACCGGCGGCGCGGAACGTGACCGGGACCTGGTCGCGTTGGGCCAGTTTCAGCAGGGCGATGACTTCATCTTCGGATTCGACGCGCACCACCAGTTTCGGAATCAGGCGATAGAAACTGGCGTCGGTGCCGAAGGCCAGGGTGGACAAGGGATCGTCAAAGCGTCGTTTTTGCGGGATCAGTTGGTATGCGTCGCGCAGGAAAGGGGCCGGAAGCGTCATTGGTCCTCCAGGATCAGTACCACCAGGTCCTTCGGACCATGGGCGCCGTAAGCCAGGACTTGCTCGATATCGGCGGTTTTCGATGGGCCGGACACCAGCAGGGCATTGGTTGGCATGCCCTGGGCCCACGCGAATTCCTGTTGCACTTCATAGAAGTTGTCGCGAATCTCGCTGGCCTTGAGCAGGGCGAAATGCACCGGTGGGACGAGGCTCATCAGACGCGGTTCTTCCCGTGTCGGCCAGAGAATCAGGCTGCCGGTGGCGGCGATGGCGCCAAGGGTGCCGGTCAGGCTGGCCGGGGTGTGGTTGAACAGTTCGGCTTTCCATTCTTCTACAGGCCGGTCGTAGGCCTTTAGAGCTGGCAGGTCCGGATTATTCGCCCAGAACTGTACGATTTTTTGTCCGTGAGGCGTTGTCGGCGCGATCAACAGGCTCGGCAGTTGTCGGTCTCGCAGTAGTTGCGCCAACAGTGCCGGCCAGGCTTCGCCGGAGGTCAGGTGGATCTCGGTGTGCACCGCTTCCATTTGCTTGCGCAATTGCGGGATGCGTTCTTCAGGCGCATAGCGGTAGGTCTGCGTCACCAGTTCAACGTCATAGGTGTCGGCAACCGGCGTGGTGCCGGTCAGGCTTTTACGCAGCTTGGCGAGGATATTTTCCTTGGCGCTCATCAGCGGTCTCCCTGCGGGTTCAGGTGGTCGCGGGCCAGGTCATGCAGTGAGCGGGCGGCGGGTTTCGGGGCGCTGTGGTTCTGCGTCCACGGGCCGACATTTTGCGGTGCCAGGGCGCGCAGGCGTGTGGCAAGGAAAGCAAACAATCGGTACAGCCGTGGCGAGCTGTTTAGCCGGGCCCAGGCATTCCAGATGAACCGTTCCTTGGCCGAGTATTTACTGCCCTGGCCGCGCATGATCGGGTTGGGACTGTCCGGCGCCTTGACGTTTTCCTCCCGCAGCCGCCGCAGCAGGGCTGGGATCGGAATCTTCACCGGGCATACTTCGCCGCAGGCTCCGCACAGCGAAGATGCGCTCGGGTGATCCGGCACCTTCGCCAGGCCGACCATGTGCGGTGTGATGATTTTTCCGATAGGCCCTGGGTAAACCTCCCCGTAGGCATGGCCACCGATTCGGGTATAGACCGGGCAATGGTTCATACAGGCGCCGCAGCGGATGCAATTCAGGGTCTGGCGCAGTTCGCTGTCGGCAAACGCCTGGCTGCGACCGTTATCGAGCAAGACCAGGTGGACTTCCTGGGGACCGTCCAGTTCGTCAGGCTTGCGCGGCCCGGAGATCATGTTGACGTAGGTGGTGATCGGTTGGCCGAGGGCCGAGCGGGTCAGCAGCGAGAGCAGCGGCACCACATCGCGCAGGTTTTCCACGACCTTTTCGATGCCAGTCACGGCAATGTGCACCGGCGGCACCGTAGTGGACATCCGCCCGTTACCCTCGTTCTCCACCAGCAGCAGGGTGCCGGTTTCGGCGACGGCAAAGTTGACGCCGGAAACGCCAATGTCAGCTTCGAAGAATTTCTGCCGCAAGACCTTGCGACCGATCTGAATGAGTTGGTCAACGTCCTTGGTGTACTCCACGCCGAGTTTGTCGTGGAACAAGGACGCGACCTGACCGGCATTCTTGTGGATCGCCGGCATAATGATGTGTGAAGGCTTCTCGTGATCGAGCTGGACGATGTATTCCCCCATGTCGGATTCGAGACATTCAATGTCCCGAGCCTCGAGGAAATGGTTCATCTCCATCTCTTCGCTGACCATCGATTTGCCCTTGATCACTTGCCGCGCCTCGTGAGCGCGGATGATCGAAAGGACGATGCCGTTGGCTTCGTCCACCGTTTCCGCCCAGTGTACTTTCACACCGTTGCGGGTCAGGTTGCTTTCAAGTTGCTCGAGCAGGTCGGGCAGCTTGGATAACGCACGGGCGCGGACAGCGTTGCCCAGCACTCGCAAATGTTCTCTTTCGTGGGCATCGCTGAAAGACGTTGCCCGTTTGGTCATCAGTGAATCCATCGCGCTGCGAAAGTTATTTCGCAGTTGCGTGTCGTCCAGCGCCTTGTGGGCGCGGGCGCGAAAATCATTCCCCACTTCAACGGTCGGGATCAGCGTCGGCGTGCTCATGCGGCACCTCCGGTTCGCTGCCAGAGGAAGCTCGCCAGGTGTTGGCCGCGCAACGCTTCCTGCTGTTTTTCCAGGGCGCCATTGATATTCATCAAGCACCCACAATCGGCGCTGACCACCTGATGCGCGCCGGATTCCTTCAGTGCCCGGGTCTTGTCGGCCACCATCGCGCCGGAAATGTCCGGCATGCGAACGCTGAACGTCCCACCAAAACCACAGCACTCACTTTCATGACTGTGTTCGACGCGTTCCACATTGCGCAACTGCGCCAACAACGCACGGCCATGCAGGTGGGTATTCATTTCCCGGCGTGCCGAGCAGGACGTATGCAGCGCAACCTTCACCGGCGTGCCGCCGTCGTTCAATTGCACCTTGCAGACGAACAACAGGAACTCGGCCAGCTCATAGGTCCTGGCAGCCAGCGCCTGGACCTGCTTGAGCGTTTGCGGCTCGTCCTTGAACAAGTCGGCGTAATGTTCACGCAGCATGCCGGCGCACGAGCCCGACGGCACGACCACCGGATAATCCCCGGCAAACAACGCCAGTTGCGCCCGCGCCACCGTCCGCGCCTGCTCGGTGTATCCGGACGTGTACGCCGGCTGCCCGCAGCACGTTTGCCCTTGCGGATACTCCACTCGGATCCCTTCGCGTTCGAGCAGATGAATCGCATCCATCCCGGCCTCGGGATAGAACAGGTCCACCACGCATGTCCCGAACAGGTAGACCCGAGGAGGTTTCTCGCTGGGGTACTGCCGAGGCTCGGGCAGGGGCGGGGCGACACGGGTCGCGTTCGGTACGGCGTTGTAAAAAAGCTCGCTCATCAGGCGTGTCTCCGGGTGGTCCCGGTTATCCGTCCGCTGAGGCTGCTGAATATAGTGAGGAAATCTTTCAGCAGCCTTGCAGACCCGGTTGTGAATAGCAGACGCCGAATCACGGTTCGGCGTCGGTTTTTTCAGTGTTTCGTGTAGTACTTAGTGAACCAGCATGCCGGTGAACCAGTAGGCCTGGGCCAGCGTGATCAGGCCAACGATCGTTGCAAAGAATAGGCTGTGTTTCAGGGTGAAACGGAACAGATCCGATTCCTTGCCTACCAGCCCGGTCGCCGCGCAGGCCACGGCGATCGATTGTGGCGAAATCATCTTGCCGGTCACGCCGCCGCTGGTATTGGCCGCCACCAGCAAGGTGTCGTTGACGCCGATCTGGTGCGCGGTGGTGGCTTGCAGCGAGCTGAACAGCGCGTTGGACGACGTATCGGAGCCGGTCAGGAACACGCCCAGCCAACCCAGGAACGGCGAGAAGAACGGGAACGCCGCGCCAGTGCCGGCCAATACCAGGGCCATGGTCGAGGACATGCCGGAGTAGTTGGTGACAAACGCGAACGCCAGCACCATGCCGATGGACAGGATGGGCCAGCGCAACTCGAAAAGGGTCTCTTTGAAAGTGGTAAGACCAGTTTTGACGTTGATTTTCAATACCAGCATCGAGATCAGCGCTGAGAAGAAAATCGCCGTACCGGTGGCGGAAATCGGATCAAGCTTGAACACGGCCGGGATGGCGGTCGGGTTGACCACGATAGGTGCGGACTTGATGACCAATTGATCCAGGTGCGGAATAGCGAAGTTGAACCCCCAGGCGTACATCGAGCCGCCAGCGGCGAACATCGCCTTGAAGGGTTTCAAGGTCCAGATCGTGACCAGCACGGTGAGAATCAGGAAAGGCGACCAGGCCTTGATGATTTCCCCCAGGCTGTAGGGCGACGCCACGGTGCTGCGCGGCTGGCCGAAACCACCGGCGCTGGCGGTGACTGTTGCGCTGGAGGTGGCGCCCGCAATCTGGGCGCCTGCGGTGCGCTTGGGCTGCCAGACTTTCAGGAACAGCGTCAAGGAAATCAGGCTGGCGAGGGCGGACGTGATGTCCGGCAGTTCCGGGCCGATGAAGTTCGACGTGAAATACTGGGTGATGGCGAAGCTCAAGCCTGCCACCAGCGCCGCCGGCCAGGTTTCCCGCACGCCACGCAGGCCGTCCATCATGAACACCAGCCAGAACGGCACGAATAGCGACAACAACGGCAGTTGGCGACCGGTCATGGCGCCGATCTTGAACGCGTCGATCCCGGTGACCTGCCCGGCCACGATGATCGGGATACCCAGCGCGCCAAAGGCGACCGGTGCCGTGTTGGCGATCAGGCACAGGCCAGCGGCATACAAGGGGTTGAAGCCCAGGCCGACCAGCAGGGCCGCGGTGATTGCCACGGGTGCGCCGAAACCGGCGGCACCTTCGAGGAATGCGCCGAAGCAAAAGCCGATCAACAGCACTTGCAGGCGTTGGTCATCGGTAATCGACAGCACCGAGCTGCGGATGACCTCGAACTGGCCGCTCTTGACCGTGAGTTTGTAGAGGAACACTGCGGCGACGATGATCCAGGCGATGGGCCACAAACCGTAGGCAAAACCATAGCCGGCGGCGGCGAAAGCCATATCTGCAGGCATATTGAACGCGAAGATCGCCACGGCAATCGCCAGGGCCAGGGTGATACTACCGGCCACGTGTCCCTTCAGGCGAAACACCGCCAGGGCCAGGAAGAAAAACACGATGGGAATGACGGCCGCGAGTGCGGACAAGCCTAGGCTGCCGAGCGGGCTGTAAAGCTGTTGCCAGGTTTGCATATTGGGTGAGCCCCTAATTGTTGTTGGTCAGGCACTGGTCAGCGTTTCTGGTTAATTGGTAATACCAGTTTACAAGCGCTGTCGGCTAGGGTAAAAGCCTTGGTTGTCGTGTGTCAATTTGCCGCCCTGAAACTTTCGTCGAATAAGCGGTGCAGATCACATCTGATCTGCAGGCATTGGCGGTTTTTGGTGGGTGTGGACAAGGCCCGGATGGGCCAGAATAGAGAGCCCGGCGAGCCGTCGGGATCGTGGAGAATTGAGTTATGGGGTTTGATCAGATTCGTCAGCGCCGTTTGTCTGACGATATTGTCGAGCGGCTTGAAGGCATGATCCTCGAGGGCACGCTGAAGTCAGGTGAGCGCCTGCCGGCCGAGCGGACCCTGGCCGAGCAGTTCGGCGTATCACGCCCTTCGCTGCGTGAAGCGATCCAGAAGCTGACGGCCAAAGGCTTGCTGATCAGTCGCCAGGGCGGCGGCAACTATGTGGTGGAGTCGCTGGGCTCGACCTTCAGTGATCCGCTGCTGCAGCTCTTGGAAAGCAATCCCGAAGCACAGCGCGACTTATTGGAGTTTCGTCATACCTTGGAAGCATCCTGCGCTTATTACGCAGCACTGCGCGCTACGGAAGTCGACCGCGAGCGACTGACGACCGCGTTCGAAGCGTTGCAGGATTGTTATTCGCGCCACGAAGAAGTGAGTCGGGCAGAGGAGGGTGCGGCGGATGCACGTTTCCACCTGGCGATCGCCGAGGCCAGTCATAACGCGGTCTTGCTGCACACCATTCGCGGACTGTTCGACCTGCTCAAGCGCAACGTGGTGACCAATATCGGTGGCATGTACAAGCAGCGTAGCGAGACGCGCGACATGCTGATCAGTCAGCATCGCGAGCTGTATCAAGCCATCATGGACGGGCACGCGGAGCTGGCGCGGGAAGTCTCCAGCCGACATATCCTGTATGTGCAGGAAGTCCTGGAAGAGGTGCGGCAGGAAGTGCAGCGGATGGCGCGGGCGGAGCGGCGCAAGGGGATCTGATCATGATTGTTGAATCTGTGGGAGCGAGCCTGCTCGCGAAGACGGTCTGTCAGACCCATCTACAGCGGATGTGACGACGCCATCGCGAGCAAGCTCGCTCCCACAAAGATCGAGGGCTTAGTCTTCCTTGCCCTTGTTGCGCACCGCGCGCTGCAACTCGCGACCGGCGTCGCGTTCGCGTTCGGTATCGCGCTTGTCGTATTCCTTCTTGCCCTTGCCCAGGGCAATTTCACACTTGATCAAGTGCTTGCTCCAGTACAGCGACGTGCAGACGCACGCATAACCCTTCTGCTGCACGGAAGCAAAGAGCTTCTCCAGCTCGCGCTTGTTCAGCAGCAGCTTGCGCGACCGCACTGGGTCAGCAATGACATGGGTGCTGGCGGTGGTCAGCGGCGTGATATGACTGCCGAGCAGCCACGCTTCGCCGTCCTTGAGCAAGACATAACTGTCGACCAGTTGCGCCTTGCCGGCACGCAAGCTCTTTACTTCCCAGCCGGCCAGGACCATGCCAGCCTCGAAACGTTGTTCGATGAAGTAATCGTGTCGCGCCTTTTTGTTTTGCGCGATGGTCCCTGTGGGGTGTTTCTTCTGTTTAGCCATAGGGGCGGCATTATAGGCAGTTGCGTGCGTGTCGGCTACGGTGAAGCGGTGTGCTTGAGCAGGTTGCGTGAATCCCGGACAATGCGGCCTCTTTTTTGAACGCTTGGGCGTGATCACGATGTCGACAGACAAGGTTTCTGTCCACGGCAGTTGGGCTAGCCGCTGGGTCTTCATACTCGCCGCGACCGGTTCGGCCGTGGGCCTGGGTAGTATCTGGAAGTTTCCGTACATGGTCGGCGTCTATGGCGGCGGAGCTTTCGTATTGATGTTCCTGGCGTGCATCGTCCTCATCGGCGCACCGGTGATGCTGGCGGAAACGTTGATCGGTCGTCGCGCCCGTCAGAGCCCGGCCAACGCCTTGAAGGTGTTGGCGGTAGAGGCAGGGCACTCGCCGAAGTGGTCATGGGGCGCGTTCGCCGGGATGATCACGGCGTTGCTGATCCTGTCCTTCTACAGCGTGGTGGGTGGCTGGTCGCTGGACTACATCATCGACATGGGGCGTGGGGATTTCCAAGGTGCGACGCCCGATGAGGTGGGGGCCTACTTCGGCAATGTGATCGCCGATCCGTGGAGGCTGACGCTTTGGCACACACTTTTCCTGGTGCTCTCTGCCGTGGTGATTGCCCGAGGCGTGGTCGCCGGGCTTGAGCGCAGCCTGCGGATCATGATGCCACTCCTGTTCGTGATGATCCTGGTGTTGCTGGGCTACAGCATGACCACGGGCCACTTCATGGAAGGCGTGCATTTCATGTTCGACTTCAAGCCGGAGAAAGTCATGGATGGCTTGTTGCCGGCCATGGGCCACGCATTTTTTTCCCTCAGCGTGGGAGTCGGCTCGATCATGATCTATGGCGCCTACATGCCGAAGAATGCGTCTCTGACCAAGACCGTTGTCGGGGTCGCGTTGCTGGACACCTTTGTATCGTTGTTGGCTGGGGTGGCATTGTTCCCGATTGTGTTTGCCGCCGGCCTGAACCCCAGCGAAGGGCCGGGATTGATGTTCGTCAGCCTGCCTTTTGCCTTCGGCAGCATGGCGTTCGGCCAAGTCATGGGGGTGGTGTTTTTTGTCCTGGTGGCTATCGCAGCCTGGAGTTCAGCCATTTCCCTGCTTGAGCCGATGGTGGCTTATCTTGTGGAACGAACCCGCCTGAGCCGCGCCTGGGTCACCTTCTGGCTGGCCTTTACTTGCTGGTTCGTGGGGCTGGGCACGGTTTTTTCCTTCAATATATGGAAGCAGGCAAAGTTTTTCGTGAACGAAGACGGCCTGTTCCACCTCTACCAGTGGGGAGCTGCCGGGGGACTGGATTTCTTCGGGGTGATTGATTTCTTTACATCGCGGATCATGCTGCCCTTGGGAGGTTTGTGTTTCGTGGTGTTTGCAGGGTGGGTCATGGGGCGCGAAGCCGTACGTGACGAGTTGTCGCTGCGCAGTCCGGTGCTGTTCGCCCTGAGCCTGTTCTTGATGCGCTATGTGGCGCCCATCGGCATTCTTGTAGTGTTTGCCGCCCAGCTGTGGAAGTGACGCTTGCATGACGACACATATTCAACGCTCGGCCTTGCTGCCTTATCCGGCGCAGGCGCTCTATGATCTGGTCAACGACGTGGCGAGTTATCCGCAGTTCCTGCCGTGGTGCTCGTCCGCCGAGGTGCTCGAAAGCTCCGAAACCCATATGCGCGCCAGTCTCAATGTCGCCAAGGGTGGATTGAGCCAGCATTTCGTCACTCGCAATACCTTGGTGCCGGGACAATCCATCGAGATGAACCTCGAAGAAGGCCCTTTCAATCAGCTTCATGGCGTATGGGTGTTCAAGCCGCTTGGCGAGAAGGCCTGCAAGATCAGCCTGGACCTGTCATTTGATTATGCCGGGCCACTGGTACGTGCGACGCTGGGCCCGCTGTTCAATCAGGCGGCCAATACCTTGGTTGACGCGTTTTGCCAGCGGGCCAAGCAAAACGCCGAGCTCAAGCGTTGATCGAGATAGAAGTGGTGTATGCCGCTACCGATCGCCAGGTCTTGCGCTCATTCAAGGTCGACGAAGGAACGTCTGTTCGCGCCGCATTGATCGTGTCGGGCGTTGCCGAGGAGTTTCCGGAGCTGGACCTGACCACTTGCCCTGTCGGGATTTTTGGCAAAGTGGTTGCCGATCCGGACCAGCAGGTGGTCCAGCCGGCGGATCGGCTTGAGATTTATCGACCTTTGCTGGCTGATCCGAAGGAAATTCGGCGCCTGCGTGCGGCCAAGGCCGCCCAGGCGCGTCAGGCGGATCAATAGCCGGACTGAATTGCAGGCATGAAAAAACCCGGCATGCCGGGTTTTTTCTTGTCGCGATTTATTGCGGTGACGTATCCAGTGGCTCCGGAGTCGGCACAGGCACGGTCTCGACTTTGTCCACGTCTTTCTGGATCTGATCCAGCAGCGAACCTGGCTTGGCCGGTTTTTCCGGTTTTGGCTGTTCGGCGTTCTGGGTCGGGTCGGTCACCGTCGTGCCGCTGTCCTTGCCCATGATGGCTTCATCGCGGCTTACGCCCGGCATGAAATCACCCGACAGGCTGACAAGCTGATCATTGGCATTGAAGATAACGCTGATGCGTTCTTGTTGCCGCTCACCGCCACCTGGCTGCAAGCTGTACAGGTAATCCCAGCGATCGGCATGGAACGTGTCGGTCAGCAGGGGGTTGCCCATGATAAACCGTACTTGCCGACGGGTCATTCCCGGGCGTAACTGGTCTATCATGTCCTGCGTGACGACATTGCCCTGCTGGATGTCGATTTTGTAAACCCCGGGGAATGAACAACCGGCGAGTGCGAGCAGTCCCACGAAGGTGAAACTGGTTAGCAAGAGCTTGGTGTTTTGCATCGGTGGGCGACTTCCACTATCTTGGCTGGGACAACGTAAACGCCGATCATACCCGCAATAAGAGAAGCTGCGAAGCAGCATCGCGAGAAAGCTGACCATGGTTGAAAATAGCGAACTACGCAAAGCCGGCCTCAAAGTGACCCTGCCAAGGGTCAAGATTCTGCAAATGCTCGATTCCGCAGAGCAACGCCACATGAGTGCCGAAGACGTCTACAAGGCGCTCATGGAAGCTGGCGAGGACGTCGGTCTGGCCACGGTTTACCGTGTTCTGACTCAGTTCGAAGCTGCGGGGCTGGTGGCTCGTCATAATTTTGATGGCGGTCATGCTGTCTTTGAATTGGCTGACGGTGAACACCATGACCATATGGTGGATGTGGAAACCCGTGAAGTTATCGAGTTCGTCAGTCCTGAAATCGAGAAGCTGCAAAAAGCGATTGCTGAGGAGTATGGTTTCGAGCTGATCGATCACCATCTCGTCTTGCACGTGCGCAAGCGCAAATAAGCTCGTCGCGGGATTTAAATACTCCCAAAACGAAAGAAGGCGACCCTCGGGTCGCCTTCTTGCTTTGCGGTGTCCTTTAGATTTTTGCCGCGATCACCATTTTCTTGGCGTGCGCCAAGGACTCCTTGGTCAGGTCGATGCCCCCCAGCATCCGCGCCACTTCTTCCACGCGTTCATGCTTGTTGAGCTTGGACACGGCGGTGCGAGTAGCGTCTTCGCCGCGCACCTTGTGCACAAACAGGTGCTGGTGTCCCTGGGCTGCGACCTGGGGCAGGTGGGTAACGGTCAGGACCTGGCCGCGTTCGCCCAGCCTGCGGAGCAATTGGCCGACAATTTCCGCTGTCGGACCGCCGATCCCTACGTCCACTTCGTCAAATACCAATGTAGGTACTCGTGAGGTTTGTGCGGTGATGACCTGGATAGCCAGGCTGATGCGTGACAGCTCGCCCCCGGACGCCACTTTGGCCAGCGCCTTGAGCGGCTGTCCGGGGTTGGCGCTGACTAGCAGCTCGACCTGTTCCAGTCCGTTGGGCAGGAGTTCGTCGCCGGCGTTGGGGTGCAGCTCGATGGTAAAACGCCCGCCTGGCATGCCCAGCCGCTGGATTTCCTGCTCCACGGCATTGGCCAGCCCTGTCGCGGCCTGGCGGCGCAGTTGGCTGAGCTCAGTGGCTTTTTCCTGATAATGACGCGCGTAGGACGCCAGCTCGTCGCCGAGGCGCTCGATGGATTCATCATTGGCGTTCAGGGTTTCAAGTTCTTCCAGCAGGCGTTGCTGCAGCTCGACGACATCGGTCGGCTGGACGCGGTGCTTGCGGGCGAGCGTGTAAATGGTATCCAGGCGTTCTTCGAGGTATTGCAGGCGTGCCGGGTCGGCGTCGAAATGATCGAGGAACCGGTTCAGCTCGCCGACGGCTTCCTCGACCTGTATCTGTGCACTGGTCAGCAGGTTCGTTGCTTCGTTCAGGGCGCCTACGGAGTTGCTGACGCTGGAGAGTCGGTTCAGGCTCGCCGTCAGGGCGTTGAGCACATTGCCTGAATCGCTTTCGCTGCATTGTTCAACGACCTGGCGGCAAATACCCAGCAGCGCCTCGGCGTTGGTCAGGTTCTTGTGTTCCTGTTCCAATTCCTCCAGCTCGTTTTCACCCAGGGCCAGGTTCTCCAGCTCTTCCAGCTGGTAGCTCAACAACTGGTGACGAGCACGCTGTTCGTCGCCAGAGTTGGAGAGGCGATCCAGTTCCTGCCGGGTTTGCCGCCAACGCTGCGCGGCCAGTTGAACCTGGCGTGCCAGGTCTGTGGCGCCTGCGTATTCGTCGAGCAGTCGGCGATGGGTATCGGTCTTGAGCAGGGATTGATGTTCATGCTGGCTGTGAATATCAATCAGCAGCTCACCCAGGGCCTTGAGGTCGCCCAACGGGCAGGGCGTGCCATTGATATAGCCTCGGGAGCGGCCCTCGGCGGTGATGACCCGGCGCAGGATGCACAGGCCATCGGTGTCCAGGTCGCGCTCGGCCAGCCACGTGCTGGCTTCGGGAATATCGACCAGATCGAAGGTTGCCAGGATGTCGGCCTTGTCCGCTCCGGGACGCACCACGCCGCTGTCGGCACGGTCACCCAGCGTCAGGCCCAGGGCGTCGAGCATGATCGACTTGCCCGCGCCGGTTTCACCGGTAATCACGCTCATGCCCCGATCGAGTTCGAGGTCGAGATGTTCGACGATGGCGTAGTTGTGTACGGACAGGTGCACCAGCATAAGGCCGCTCCCAGGCTTTAGGTCTGGTTATTTATACAGTGTTTTGTTTCGGGCTGACAATGCCTGCGCTTAGCTCGATTTGCTTGGGACGGCGAAATTCTTAGTGCTTCGAGGAATGACCATGCTGCTGCCTTTTGTAGGGTTAATTCGTCAGGTGACCCTTGAAGCTTGAAAACCCGGCCCCATATATCGGGGCAGAAGCGCGAGTCGAGCTCGCGGACGAAGTTGAAAGGAGAAATCTATGGCTGACGAACAGACGCAGGACACGCAAAATCTAGACGCCAATCAGGCTCCCCAGGACTCGGGTGAAGACCTGTCGGCACGTGTACAAGTGCTCGAGGAGCAACTGGCCGGTGCGCAGGATCAGGCGTTGCGTGTAGCAGCCGATCTGCAGAACGTTCGCCGTCGCGCCGAGCAAGACGTAGAGAAGGCCCACAAGTTTGCCTTGGAGCGTTTCGCCGGCGACCTGCTGCCGATCATCGACAGCCTGGAGCGCGGTCTGGAACTGTCCAACCCGGACGACGAGAACATCCGTCCGATGCGTGAAGGCATCGAGCTGACCCTGAAAATGTTCCAGGACACCCTCAAGCGCTATCAGCTTGAAGCGATCGATCCACACGGCGAACCCTTCAACGCCGAACATCACCAGGCGATGGCGATGCAGGAAAGTGCGGATGTCGAGCCAAACAGCGTGCTGAAGGTTTTCCAGAAGGGCTACCTGCTCAACGGCCGTTTGCTGCGCCCGGCCATGGTTGTGGTCAGCAAGGCGCCAGCTCCGGTTTCGCCTTCTATTGATGAGCAGGCTTGAAATCGGGCGCAACGGCCCCATTAAGAAGTCAAGCGTTTAAGTACTACCGCAGTTAGCCACCACTGCTGCGGCAACAAAATTCAAGTTCCGGGAGAGTTAACATGGGCAAGATTATCGGCATCGACCTGGGGACCACCAACTCGTGCGTCTCCGTGCTGGAAAACGGCAAGGCCAAGGTTATTGAAAACGCTGAAGGCGCGCGCACCACGCCGTCGATCATCGCATACGCCAACGACGGCGAGATCCTGGTGGGCCAGTCCGCCAAGCGTCAGGCTGTGACCAATCCGCATAACACCCTGTACGCGGTCAAGCGTCTGATCGGTCGCAAGTTCGACGAAGAAGTTGTTCAGAAAGACATCAAGATGGTGCCTTACAAAATCGCCAAGGCTGACAATGGCGACGCCTGGGTTGAAGTGAACGGCCAGAAAATGGCCCCGCCACAGATCTCGGCAGAAATTCTGAAGAAGATGAAGAAGACCGCCGAAGACTATCTCGGCGAAGCGGTGACTGAAGCGGTCATCACTGTCCCTGCCTATTTCAACGATAGCCAGCGCCAGGCGACCAAAGACGCCGGCCGCATCGCAGGCCTGGACGTAAAACGTATCATCAACGAACCTACCGCGGCGGCTCTGGCCTACGGCATGGACAAGGCCAAGGGCGATCACACCGTGATCGTTTATGACCTGGGTGGCGGTACTTTCGACGTTTCCGTGATCGAAATCGCGGAAGTCGACGGTGAGCACCAGTTCGAAGTGTTGGCCACCAACGGTGACACTTTCCTCGGTGGTGAAGACTTCGACATCCGCCTGATCGACTACCTCGTCGACGAGTTCAAGAAAGAAAGCGGCATGAACCTCAAGGGTGACCCGCTGGCCATGCAGCGCCTGAAAGAGGCCGCTGAAAAAGCCAAGATCGAACTGTCCTCGAGCCAGTCGACCGACGTGAACCTGCCGTACATCACTGCAGACGCTACCGGTCCTAAGCACCTGAACGTAAAAATCTCCCGCGCCAAGCTCGAAGCGCTGGTGGAAGACCTGGTTCAGCGCACCATCGAACCTTGCCGCATTGCGATGAAGGATGCCGGTATCGACGTGGGTTCGATCAACGACGTGATCCTGGTCGGCGGTCAGACCCGTATGCCACTGGTGCAGAAGCTGGTTACCGATTTCTTCGGTAAAGAAGCTCGCAAGGATGTGAACCCTGACGAAGCCGTTGCCATGGGTGCAGCTATCCAGGGCGCCGTTCTCGCCGGTGACGTGAAAGACGTTCTGCTGCTGGACGTAAGCCCGCTGACCCTGGGTATCGAAACCATGGGTGGCGTGATGACAGCGCTGATCGAGAAAAACACCACGATTCCTACCAAGAAATCCCAGGTGTTCTCGACTGCCGATGACAACCAGAGCGCCGTGACCATCCACGTTCTGCAAGGCGAGCGCAAGCAAGCTGCCCAGAACAAGTCCCTGGGCAAGTTCGACCTGGCCGAGATTCCACCGGCACCACGTGGCGTGCCACAGATCGAGGTGACCTTCGACATCGACGCCAACGGCATCCTGCACGTCGGCGCGAAAGACAAGGCGACCGGCAAGACCCAGTCGATCGTGATCAAGGCCAACTCCGGTCTGTCCGAGGAAGAAATTCAGCAAATGGTCCGCGATGCTGAAGTCAACGCCGAGGAAGACCGCAAGTTCGAAGAGCTGGCAAGCGCTCGCAATCAGGGTGACGCTCTGGTGCACTCGACTCGCAAGATGGTTGCCGATGCTGGCGAGAAAGTGACCGCTGAAGAGAAAACCGCTATCGAGGCAGCCGTGGTTGCCCTTGAAGCGGCTGTCAAAGGTGACGACAAGGCGGCCATCGAGGCGAAGATCGAAGAATTGTCGAAAGTCTCCGCTCCAGTGGCTCAGAAGATGTACGCCGAACAGGCTCAGCCAGCTGAAGGCGCCGCGCAGCAAGGCGAATCGGCTGAAAAAGCCGACGACGTCGTCGACGCTGAGTTCGAAGAAGTGAAAGACAACAAGTAATCGCTTGTTGGTCGGCCGGTTGACTGCATTTGTGCGGTGGCTGGTAGGATGTCGCCGCGCGGGAGCTTGCTCCCGCGTTGGCGTGTCTGGAGCCAGCGAATTTTTACAACATGCGACAGTGTTCGGGTGTTGGCGGTGTGTTCGGGAATGCTCCTGCTTTTCGGGCGATGAGCACCGCATTTTGGCCGGGGCCCTGGCTGAAAGATTTGGATTGTAGGAGACGTCGCGCAGGCACTTTTCCTACAAAGCCTACGACCAGGATCGTTGAATTGACGTGAGTTGGGTCCGGGCCTGTATTGGGGCTCAACGAGTTTGGCAAGGTTCAGGAGAGGTTTGCCGAACGTCCTATAAGAGTGCAAAGACTAATGGCAAAGCGTGATTTTTACGAAGTATTGGGTGTCGAGCGCGGTGCCAGCGAGGCAGAGCTGAAAAAGGCTTATCGTCGCCTGGCGATGAAGCATCACCCGGACCGTAATCCCGGCGACAAAGCGTCGGAAGAGATGTTCAAGGAAGCCAACGAGGCTTACGAAGTCCTGTCCGACTCCAGTAAGCGCGCGGCCTACGACCAGTACGGTCATGCCGGTGTCGACCCAAGCATGGGCGGCGGTGGCGCCGGTTTCGGCGGCCAGAACTTCTCCGACATCTTCGGCGATGTTTTCAGCGATTTTTTCGGCGGTGGTCGCGGCGGTGCCCGTGGTGGCGCCCAGCGTGGCAGTGACCTGCGCTACACGCTGGAGCTTAACCTGGAAGAAGCGGTGCGCGGTACGACGGTCAATATCCGTGTCCCGACGCTGGTCAACTGCAAGCCGTGCGATGGCTCGGGGGCCAAGAAGGGTTCCTCGCCCGTGACCTGCCCGACCTGTGGCGGTATCGGCCAGGTTCGCATGCAGCAGGGCTTCTTCTCGGTCCAGCAGACCTGCCCGCGGTGTCACGGTCAAGGCAAGATCATTTCCGACCCGTGCGACTCCTGCCACGGCGAAGGGCGCGTCGAAGAATACAAGACGCTGTCGGTCAAGGTGCCGGCCGGTGTCGACACCGGTGACCGCATCCGCTTGTCTGGCGAAGGCGAGGCGGGGGCCCAGGGCGGCCCGACGGGCGATTTGTACGTCGTGATCAATGTGCGCGAGCACGCGATCTTCCAGCGCGACGGCAAGCACCTGTTCTGTGAAGTGCCGATCAGCTTTGTCGATGCAGCCTTGGGTGGCGAGCTTGAGATCCCGACCCTCGACGGTCGCGTCAAGCTGAAGATCCCTGAAGGCACGCAGACCGGCAAACAGTTCCGGATTCGCGGCAAGGGCGTCGCGCCAGTGCGGGGCGGCGGTGCGGGCGACCTGATGTGTCGTGTGGCGGTGGAAACCCCGGTCAACCTGAGCCGGCGCCAGCGTGAGTTGCTTGAGGAGTTCCGCAGCTCCCTTGCGGATGACAACAGCCACTCGCCAAAAACCACTGGCTGGTTCGAAGGCGTGAAGCGCTTCTTCGGCGATCTCTAAGGAGTCCGCATGCGACGTATAGCAGTGATGGGCGCCGCCGGGCGCATGGGCAAGGCGTTGGTCGAGGCGGTGCAGCAGCGTTCGCCGCTGTCGGGACTGACGGCTGCCATCGTCCGGCCTGACAGCACCCTGGTCGGAGCCGACGCTGGCGAATTGGCCTCGATTGGGCGTATCGGCGTGCCGATGTCCGGTGGACTGGAAAAGGTGATCGACGAATTTGACGTCCTCATTGATTTCACCTTGCCGGAAGTCATGCTGAAGAACCTTGCCGTCTGCCGCAAGGCAGGCAAGGCCATGGTTATCGGTACGACCGGTCTGGATGCTGCGCAGAAGCAGTTGCTGGCCGAAGCTGGCAAGGACATTCCAATCGTGTTCGCGGCGAATTTCAGCGTGGGCGTGAACCTGTCGCTCAAATTGCTCGACTTGACGGCGCGGGTCCTGGGTGACGATGCGGATATCGAAATCATCGAGGCCCATCACCGGCACAAGATCGATGCGCCTTCGGGAACGGCCTTGCGCATGGGTGAAGTAATTGCCGATGCGCTGGGGCGGGATCTGCGGCAGGTCGCCGTGTATGGGCGCGAGGGGCATACCGGTGCTCGCGAGCGCGACACCATCGGCTTCGCGACCGTACGTGGTGGTGACGTGGTGGGTGACCATACCGTGTTGTTCGCCACCGAAGGCGAGCGCCTGGAGATCACCCACAAGGCGTCGAGCCGGATGACCTTCGCCAAGGGCGCCGTGCGTGCCGCGTTGTGGCTGGATGGGCGCGAGCCTGGTTTGTACGACATGCAGGACGTTCTCGACCTGCGTTGATGTCCCTGGAGGCGGGGTTCAGGTTATACTGAGCCCCGTTTTACACCGCTTCGCGACGACCTGTCGCATTCCCCTGCCTTTAAGGCTCATTAGCGGTGGACCAAAAAAGCCTTTTTCTGTAAGCTACAGCTTTAGTGTGTCCACTAAAAGCGCGCAGAATAATTCAGTGAACAAGCGGGGTGACGTGTCCATACGTCACTCCGCTTTTTTACAACCTGCGATCGCCCTTTCAGGCTTTATTTACGGGAGGTCTTCTTGACTAAGCCAGCCATACTCGCCCTTGCTGATGGCAGCATTTTTCGCGGCGAAGCCATTGGAGCCGACGGTCAGACCGTTGGTGAGGTGGTGTTTAACACCGCAATGACCGGCTATCAGGAAATTCTTACCGATCCTTCCTACGCCCAGCAAATCGTTACCCTGACTTACCCGCACATCGGCAACACCGGCACCACGCCGGAAGACGCCGAGTCCGATCGTGTCTGGTCCGCCGGCCTGGTCATTCGTGACTTGCCGCTGGTAGCGAGCAACTGGCGTAACACGATGTCCCTGTCCGATTACCTGAAAGCCAACAACGTCGTGGCGATCGCCGGTATCGACACCCGTCGCCTGACCCGCATCCTTCGGGAAAAAGGCGCGCAGAACGGCTGCATCATGGCCGGCGACAACATTTCCGAAGAAGCCGCCATCGCCGCTGCCCAGGGTTTTCCTGGCCTCAAGGGCATGGACCTGGCGAAAGTCGTCAGCACCAAGACGCAGTACGAGTGGCGCTCCACGGTCTGGGACCTGAAGACCGACAGTCACGCGACGATCGAGGCTTCCGAACTGCCGTACCACGTGGTGGCGTACGACTACGGCGTCAAGCTGAACATCCTGCGCATGCTGGTCGAGCGTGGCTGCCGCGTCACCGTGGTTCCGGCGCAAACCCCGGCCGCCGACGTCCTGGCCCTCAAGCCCGACGGTGTGTTCCTGTCCAACGGCCCGGGTGACCCGGAGCCTTGCGACTACGCGATCCAGGCGATCAAGGACGTGCTGGAAACCGAGATCCCGGTATTCGGTATCTGCCTCGGTCACCAGTTGCTGGCCCTCGCTTCGGGCGCCAAGACCCTGAAAATGGGCCACGGCCACCACGGTGCGAACCACCCGGTCCAAGACCTGGACACCGGCGTGGTGATGATCACCAGCCAGAACCACGGTTTTGCCGTGGATGAAGCGACCCTGCCGGCCAACGTTCGCGCGATCCACAAGTCGCTGTTCGACGGCACGCTGCAAGGTATCGAGCGTACCGACAAGAGCGCGTTCAGCTTCCAGGGCCACCCTGAAGCGAGCCCGGGCCCGAACGATGTGGCGCCGCTGTTCGATCGCTTCATCAATGAGATGGCCAAGCGACGCTGACCGCGCGAAGCCCGAGGGCGGCCCCGAACGCGGTGGCCCCCACGGGCGCTTCAAAGATTGTTCGACGGCCTAGCCGACTGACCTGCGGATTTGAGTGACAAACCCATGCCAAAACGTACAGACATAAAAAGCATCCTGATTCTTGGCGCTGGCCCGATCGTGATCGGCCAGGCCTGCGAATTCGACTACTCCGGCGCCCAGGCCTGTAAAGCCCTGCGCGAAGAGGGCTACCGCGTCATCCTGGTGAACTCCAACCCGGCCACCATCATGACCGACCCGGCCATGGCCGACGCCACCTACATCGAACCGATCAAGTGGCAGACCGTCGCCAAGATCATCGAGAAAGAGCGCCCGGACGCGCTGCTGCCGACCATGGGTGGCCAGACTGCGCTGAACTGCGCCCTGGACCTGGAGCGCGAAGGCGTCCTGGAGAAGTTCGGTGTAGAAATGATCGGTGCCAACGCCGACACCATCGACAAGGCCGAAGATCGTTCGCGTTTCGACAAGGCGATGAAATCCATCGGCCTGGACTGCCCACGCTCGGGCATCGCCCACAGCATGGAAGAGGCCAACGCCGTCCTGGAACGCCTCGGCTTCCCGTGCATCATCCGTCCGTCCTTCACCATGGGCGGCACCGGTGGCGGCATCGCCTACAACCGTGAAGAGTTCGAGGAAATCTGCGCCCGTGGTCTCGACTTGTCGCCGACCAAGGAGCTGCTGATCGACGAATCCCTGATCGGCTGGAAAGAATATGAAATGGAAGTTGTCCGCGACAAAAAGGACAACTGCATCATCGTCTGCTCCATCGAGAACTTCGACCCGATGGGCGTGCACACCGGTGACTCGATCACCGTCGCACCGGCCCAGACCTTGACCGACAAGGAATACCAGATCTTGCGTAACGCCTCCCTGGCGGTGCTGCGCGAGATCGGCGTGGAAACCGGCGGCTCCAACGTCCAGTTCGGCATCTGTCCGAATACCGGTCGCATGGTGGTCATCGAGATGAACCCGCGGGTGTCCCGTTCTTCGGCCCTGGCGTCGAAAGCCACTGGTTTCCCGATCGCCAAGGTTGCTGCCAAGCTGGCTGTGGGCTACACCCTGGACGAGCTGTCGAACGACATCACCGGCGGCAAGACCCCGGCGTCCTTCGAGCCGTCCATCGACTACGTTGTGACCAAGCTGCCACGCTTCGCCTTCGAGAAATTCGCCAAGGCCGATGCCCGCCTGACCACTCAAATGAAGTCGGTCGGTGAAGTCATGGCCATCGGCCGGACCTTCCAGGAATCCCTGCAGAAAGCCCTTCGCGGTCTGGAAGTCGGCGTCTGCGGCCTGGATCCGAAGCTGGACCTGAGCAATCCGGAAAGCATGAGCGAGCTCAAGCGCGAGCTGACCGTACCGGGCGCCGAGCGCATCTGGTACGTGGCCGATGCTTTCCGCGCGGGCATGACCGTCGAGCAGATATTCGGCATGAACATGATCGACCCTTGGTTCCTGGTACAGATCGAAGATCTGATCAAGGAAGAAGAGAAGGTCAAGACCCTGGGCATGTCCAGCATCGACCACGACATGATGTTCCGCCTCAAGCGCAAAGGTTTCTCCGACATGCGCCTGGCCAAGCTGCTGGGTGTGACCGAGAAGAGCCTGCGCGCCCATCGTCACAAGCTGGACGTGTTCCCGGTCTACAAGCGCGTCGACACCTGCGCGGCCGAGTTCGCCACCGACACCGCCTATCTGTATTCCACGTACGAAGAAGAGTGCGAAGCCGCGCCATCGACCCGGGACAAGATCATGATCCTGGGTGGCGGTCCTAACCGGATCGGCCAGGGTATCGAGTTCGACTACTGCTGCGTACACGCGGCACTGGCCCTGCGCGACGACGGTTACGAGACCATCATGGTCAACTGCAACCCGGAAACCGTGTCCACCGACTACGACACCTCCGATCGCCTGTACTTCGAGCCAGTGACCCTGGAAGACGTGCTGGAAATCGTCCGTGTCGAGAAGCCAAAAGGCGTGATCGTCCAGTACGGCGGCCAGACCCCGTTGAAACTGGCTCGCGCCCTTGAAGCCGCCGGCGTGCCGATCATCGGCACCAGCCCGGATGCCATCGACCGTGCCGAAGATCGTGAGCGCTTCCAGCAGATGGTCGAGCGCCTGAACCTGCGCCAGCCGCCAAACGCCACCGTGCGCAGCGAAGACGAAGCGATTCGTGCCGCCGCGAAGATCGGTTATCCACTGGTGGTGCGTCCGTCCTATGTACTGGGTGGCCGCGCGATGGAGATCGTCTACCAGGAAGACGAGCTCAAGCGTTACCTGCGTGAAGCGGTCCAGGTCTCCAACGACAGCCCGGTGCTGCTGGACCACTTCCTCAACTGCGCCATCGAAATGGACGTGGATGCGGTCAGCGATGGCAAGGACGTGGTGATCGGCGCGATCATGCAGCACATCGAGCAGGCCGGTGTTCACTCCGGTGACTCCGCGTGCTCGCTGCCGCCATACTCGCTGCCGGCGCACATCCAGGATGAGATGCGCGAGCAGGTCAAGAAAATGGCCCTGGAACTGGGCGTTATCGGCCTGATGAACGTGCAGTTGGCGCTGCAGGGCGAAGACATCTACGTCATCGAAGTCAACCCTCGTGCTTCCCGTACCGTGCCGTTCGTTTCCAAGTGCATCGGTGTTTCCCTGGCAATGATCGCGGCACGGGTCATGGCTGGCAAAACCCTGAAAGAGCTTGGTTTCACCAAGGAAATCATTCCGAACTTCTATAGCGTGAAAGAGGCAGTGTTCCCGTTCGCCAAGTTCCCGGGTGTGGACCCGATCCTCGGCCCGGAAATGAAGTCGACCGGTGAAGTCATGGGCGTGGGCGATACGTTCGGTGAAGCCTTCGCCAAGGCACAAATGGGCGCCAGCGAAGTATTGCCGACTGGCGGCACCGCGTTCATCAGCGTGCGTGATGACGACAAGCCACTGGTTGCAGGTGTGGCCCGTGATCTGATCAACTTGGGCTTCGAAGTGGTTGCCACTGCCGGCACCGCCAAGCTGATCGAGGCGGCGGGGCTGAAAGTGCGCCGCGTGAACAAAGTGACCGAGGGTCGTCCGCACGTGGTCGACATGATCAAGAATGACGAAGTCACGCTGATCATCAACACCACGGAAGGTCGCCAGTCGATCGCCGATTCCTACTCCATTCGTCGCAACGCGCTGCAGCACAAGATCTACTGCACCACGACCATTGCTGCGGGCGAAGCGATCTGCGAAGCACTCAAGTTCGGTCCCGAGAAGACCGTACGTCGCTTGCAGGATCTACATGCAGGATTGAAGGCATGAGCATAACCAAGTACCCGATGACTGTTCAGGGCGCGAAGGCCCTGGAAGAAGAACACGCTTTCCTGACCAAGGTCGAGCGTCCGCGCTTGAGCCAGGCAATTGGTGAGGCCCGCGAGTTGGGAGATCTCAAGGAAAACGCCGAATACCATGCAGCTCGTGAAGAGCAAGGCATGGTCGAGGCGCGTGTCCGTGACATCGAAGGCCGCATGCAGAATGCGGTGATCATCGATGTCACGACGATTCCGCATACAGGCAAGGTCATTTTCGGCACCACGGTGGAAATCGCCAACGTCGAGACCGATGAGAGCGTGACCTACCAGATCGTTGGCGAGGACGAGGCAGACATCAAGCTCGGCAAGATTTCCGTCGGTTCACCTATTGCTCGCGCCTTGATTGCCAAGGAAGAGGGCGATGTGGTGGCGGTGAAGACGCCGGGTGGTGTCATCGAGTATGAGATTGTCGAAGTCCGTCACATCTGAACGAAGGCGCCCGCTGCGAGCCGGCGCCATGATCTGGCAGCTCACCCAGATGTTATGGGTGGGCGGCATCTGGTTGTTGCACATTGGTTTGCTGCCGGTGCTGGGTCGAGTTGGCCTGGCACCGCTGCTCATCGACGAAATCGCAGGCATGCTGACGGCGCTGCTGGTGGGGTTTTCCGCGGCGTGTGTGATGTTTCAGGCTTTGGTGCTGGTTCAGGCCGAGGGCCTTGCCAGTCTATGGCGCGACATTCGTGGGCAATTGTTGCTCATGTCGTTGTACGCGTGCGGAATGTTCTTTGCGGTGCATCTCGGCTGGCCGGATGCGAGCCAGTGGCAGGTATTCAGTTACCTGGTGCTGGGTTTTTCCGGATTGGTACTTGTATTGCAGCCGGTTCCTGGCTGGAGTGGCAGGGTGTGCGAGGCACACCCTTGACCCTTTGACATCACTTGAAGCGGTGAACGTTCGACAGTTGCTTGTTGACGCTGAAATTCTTGCGATAAATCAGCGCCATCTTGCCGATGACCTGCACCAGGTCTGCCTTGCCGGTCTTGCACAGTTCGGCAACGGCAGCCAGGCGGGCTTCGCGATCGAGGATGTTGAGCTTGATCTTGATCAGCTCGTGATCGCCCAAGGCGCGTTCCAATTCGGCGAGCACACCTTCAGTCAAACCGTTGTCAGCCACAGTCAAAACCGGTTTCAGATGGTGGCCGATGGATTTGTATTGTTTCTTCTGCTCTTGAGTGAGCGGCATAATCTGACCCCTGCGTCTGATCTTGTAAAAAAGCGGCGGCCAGTTTACCCGAGCGAGTCCGGGACCGCCCACTTAATCACGACCCGTTTTATTTTTGAGGTGGCCCGTGGCCCGTTCCAAGACAAGTCTTAAATGGCTGCAAGAGCATTTCAACGATCCATTCGTGAAAATGGCGCAAAAAGACGGGTATCGTTCCCGTGCCAGCTACAAGCTGCTGGAGATTCAGGAAAGAGACCGTTTGATCCGTCCAGGCATGAGCGTGATCGACTTGGGTGCCGCCCCGGGTGGCTGGTCCCAAGTGACCAGTCGTCTGATTGGTGGGCAAGGCACTCTGATCGCTTCCGATATCCTGGAAATGGACAGCATCCCGGATGTGACCTTCATTCAGGGCGACTTTACCGAGGACGCCGTACTGGCGCAGATCCTCGAAGCGGTTGGAAAAAACGAGGTGGACCTTGTGATTTCCGATATGGCCCCCAATATGAGTGGACTGGCATCTGTTGATATGCCGCGATCGATGTTCCTGTGCGAGTTGGCGCTGGACCTTGCGACTCGGGTGTTGAAGCCAGGTGGTGATTTTTTGATCAAGGTCTTCCAGGGTGAAGGCTTCGACGAATACCACAAGAGCGTGCGCAAGCAGTTCGAGAAAGTCACGACGCGCAAGCCGAAATCATCGCGTGATCGCTCCCGTGAGCAGTACCTGCTGGGTCGTGGGTTCCGTGGTCGCAGTGAGGAATAAGAGGTTTTTCGACCGGGGCGATAGGTTTTTCGTATTTCGTCCCGCGAGCATTAACGAATATTGTGTAGAAAGTGTTTCACAAAGGGTTACAGACGGCGCCTGCCAGAGTCGTAGGTAATGTAGTAAGTTAGGCCGGTGAATATCATGCGAAGCGCGCGCCATTAGCGGAGCTTGCTTCAGAGGGTAGTTAATTGAACGATATGGCAAAGAATCTGATCCTGTGGTTGATCATCGCCGCTGTCCTTGTGACCGTGATGAACAACTTCTCCAGCCCTAACGAGCCGCAGACCCTCAACTATTCCGACTTCATCCAGCAGGTCAAGGATGGCAAGGTCGAGCGCGTAGCCGTTGATGGTTATGTGATTACCGGCAAGCGCACCGATGGCGACAGCTTCAAGACCATTCGTCCGGCTATTCAGGACAATGGGCTGATCGGCGACCTCGTGGACAACCATGTCGTGGTCGAAGGCAAACAGCCGGAACAGCAAAGTATCTGGACCCAGCTCCTGGTCGCGAGTTTCCCGATCCTGGTGATCATCGCGGTGTTCATGTTCTTCATGCGCCAGATGCAGGGCGGTGCGGGCGGTAAAGGCGGGCCGATGAGCTTTGGCAAGAGCAAGGCGCGATTGCTGTCTGAAGACCAGGTCAAGACTACCCTTGCCGATGTCGCTGGTTGCGACGAGGCCAAGGAAGAGGTTGGTGAGCTGGTTGAATTCCTCCGCGATCCAGGCAAGTTCCAGCGCCTGGGTGGTCGTATTCCGCGTGGCGTGTTGATGGTGGGGCCTCCTGGCACCGGTAAGACCTTGCTGGCCAAGGCGATCGCCGGTGAAGCGAAAGTACCATTCTTCACGATTTCCGGTTCCGACTTCGTTGAAATGTTCGTCGGTGTGGGCGCCAGCCGCGTTCGCGACATGTTCGAACAGGCCAAGAAGCACGCACCCTGCATTATCTTCATTGACGAAATCGACGCCGTCGGTCGCCATCGTGGTGCCGGCATGGGCGGCGGTCACGATGAGCGCGAACAGACTCTCAACCAGTTGCTGGTCGAGATGGACGGTTTTGAAATGAACGACGGGATCATTGTGATCGCGGCTACCAACCGTCCTGACGTGCTCGACCCTGCGCTGTTGCGTCCTGGGCGTTTCGACCGTCAGGTCGTGGTGGGGCTGCCGGATATCCGTGGTCGCGAGCAGATCCTGAAGGTCCACATGCGCAAGGTGCCGATGGGCGATGACGTCGCCCCAGGCGTGATCGCTCGTGGTACGCCAGGCTTCTCCGGTGCCGACCTGGCCAACCTGGTGAACGAAGCGTCGCTGTTTGCCGCCCGTTCCGGCAAGCGCATCGTGGAAATGAAAGAATTCGAATTGGCCAAGGACAAGATCATGATGGGCGCCGAGCGCAAATCCATGGTCATGTCGGAGAAAGAAAAACAGAACACCGCTTACCACGAGGCGGGTCACGCCATCGTCGGGCGTGTGGTGCCTGAACATGATCCGGTGTACAAGGTTTCGATCATTCCGCGTGGTCGTGCGCTGGGTGTGACCATGTTCCTGCCGGAAGAAGATCGCTATAGCCTGTCCAAGCGTGCATTGATCAGCCAGATCTGTTCGCTGTACGGCGGTCGTATCGCCGAGGAAATGACCCTGGGCTTCGATGGTGTAACGACCGGCGCGTCGAATGACATCATGCGCGCTAGCCAGATCGCCCGGAACATGGTGACCAAGTGGGGGCTTTCCGAGAAGCTGGGGCCATTGATGTACGCGGAGGAGGAAGGTGAAGTATTCCTCGGTCGCGGTGGTGGTGGCCAGCATGCGAGCTTCTCGGGTGAGACCGCCAAGCTGATCGACTCCGAGGTGCGCAGCATCATCGACCAGTGTTACGGTACCGCCAAGCAGATCCTCACGGATAACCGTGACAAGCTGGACGCGATGGCTGATGCCCTGATGAAGTATGAAACCATCGATGCCGAGCAGATCGACGACATCATGGCAGGGCGCCCACCTCGTGAGCCACGTGATTGGTCGGGTGGCACGGGTTCTTCCGGTACGCCGCCAGCGGTACAGGGCGAGCGTCCGGAAGCACCGATCGGCGGTCCGGCTGCCGACGTTTAAGGCTTGAAATGACTTCTGCCCAGTCCTCGACCCGGTTGCCATGCGGCAGCCGGGTTCTTGATTTATCCCATGCGCACGTCATGGGCATTCTCAATGTCACCCCCGATTCCTTTTCCGACGGCGGCCGATTCAGCCAGCTTGACGCGGCGTTGCGACATGCCGAGGCCATGGCGGCTGCAGGTGCAACGCTGATCGACGTCGGTGGTGAGTCGACCCGCCCCGGTGCACGGCCGGTTTCTCCGACCGAAGAGCTGGAGCGGGTGGCGCCCATTGTCGAGCGCATCCATCGCGAGCTTGATGTCATCATTTCGGTGGATACGTCCACGCCTGCGGTCATGCGCGAAGCGGCGCGCCTGGGGGCGGGATTGATCAACGACGTTCGCTCTTTGCAGCGTGACGGCGCGTTGGATGCCGCGGCGTCCACGGGTTTACCGGTGTGCCTGATGCACATGCTTGGCGAGCCCGGAACCATGCAGAACGATCCGAGCTATGAGGACGTCACCAGGGAAGTCGGTGATTTCCTGGTGGCGCGAATGAATGAATGTGCCGCCGTGGGCATTCCTGCCGAGCGGATCATTCTTGATCCGGGGTTCGGCTTTGCAAAGACATTGGCGCACAATCTCAGCCTGTTCAAGCATATGGAAGCCCTGCATGCCCTGGGCCGCCCCTTGTTGGTTGGCGTCTCGCGAAAGAGCATGATCGGAAATGCCTTGGGGCGTCCGGTGGGTGAGCGCTTGTATGGCGGTCTTGCGCTCGCGGCATTGGCTATTACGAAAGGTGCGCGCATATTGCGGGTACACGATGTAGTCGAAACGATGGACGTCGTGCGGATGATCGCAGCAGTGGATTCAGCCGAATAAGAATGATGGAGCACTTATGAGCAAGAAATATTTTGGCACCGACGGTATCCGTGGTCGGGTCGGTGAATATCCTATTACCCCCGATTTCATGCTCAAGCTCGGCTGGGCTGCGGGCATGGCGTTCCGAAAAATGGGCGCCTGCAAAGTGCTGGTTGGCAAGGACACGCGGATCTCTGGCTATATGTTTGAATCGGCGCTTGAAGCTGGCCTGACGTCGGCGGGCGCCGACGTCATGTTGCTGGGGCCGATGCCTACGCCTGCCATCGCCTACCTGACGCGAACCTTCCAGGCGCAAGCCGGTATCGTGATCAGCGCCTCGCATAATCCCCATGATGACAACGGTATCAAGTTCTTTTCCGGCAAGGGCACGAAACTGCCGGATGAAATCGAGTTGATGATCGAAGAGCTGCTGGATGCACCGATGACGGTGGTTGAGTCGAGCAAGATCGGTAAAGTGTCGCGGATCAACGATGCGTCGGGTCGCTACATCGAGTTCTGTAAAGGCAGTGTTCCGACGGGTACCAGCTTTTCCGGCCTCAAGATTGTCGTCGACTGCGCCCATGGTGCAACCTATAAGGTCGCCCCTAGCGTTTTTCGTGAGTTGGGCGCCGAGGTGGTGGTGCTGTCCGCCCAGCCTAACGGGCTGAACATCAACCATAACTGCGGCTCGACGCACACCGAGGCGTTGCAGGCGGCGGTGCTGGCTGAGCACGCTGATCTCGGGATCGCCTTTGACGGCGACGGTGACCGGGTGCTGATGGTCGATCACACAGGTACGGTGGTCGATGGTGACGAATTGCTGTTCATCATCGCTCGAGACCTGCACGGTCGCGGCAAGCTGCAAGGCGGCGTCGTTGGGACGTTGATGAGTAATCTTGGGCTTGAGCTGGCCCTTGCGGACCTGGACATACCCTTTGTGCGAGCCAATGTGGGTGACCGTTATGTCATCTCGGAGCTGCTGGAGCGCAACTGGGTGATTGGTGGCGAAAACTCGGGGCATATCGTCTGTTTCGATCACACCACTACCGGGGATGCGATCATCGCGGCGCTGCAGGTACTGATGGCGCTCAAGGCGCGCAATGAAAGTCTCGCGCAATCACGCCAGGCGTTGCGCAAGTGTCCGCAGGTGCTGATCAACGTGCGTTTCGGTGGGGGTGCGAGCCCGCTCGAGCATGCGATGGTCAAGCAGGCCAGCGAGCGCGTAACCCAGGCAATGGCGGGGCGTGGGCGGGTACTGCTGCGCAAGTCGGGTACCGAGCCTTTGGTGCGTGTCATGGTCGAAGGTGAGGATGAAGCACAGGTCCGCGGTTACGCCGAAGAGCTGGCGAAACTTGTAACTGAAGTTTCTGCCTGAATTCGGCTTGCCAGTCATGAATCGGTTGGGTAACATCTGCGCCCACTTTGACCGACGAGGTACAGCATGCGTCGCCCTATGGTAGCTGGTAACTGGAAGATGCACGGTACCCGCGCCAGCGTCGCTGAGCTGATCAAAGGCCTTCGTAATCTGGCCTTGCCAAGCGGTGTTGATGTCGCGGTATTCCCGCCTTGCTTGTATATCAACCAAGTGGTTGATGGCTTGAAGGGTAAGTCGATTTCGGTCGGCGCGCAGAACTCTGCGGTGGAATCCATGCAAGGTGCGTTGACCGGTGAGATTGCGCCGAGTCAATTGGTGGATGCAGGGTGTTCCCTGGTCCTGATCGGACATTCCGAACGTCGCCAGATCATGGGCGAGCAGGACAAGATGCTGATCCGCAAATTTGCTGCGGCCCAGGCTTGTGGTCTGATTCCGGTGCTGTGCGTAGGGGAGACCCTCGAGCAGCGTGAAGCCGGCAAGACGCTTGAGGTTGTCGGGCGTCAGCTGGGCAGCATCATCGAAGACTTGGGTGTCGGTGCTTTTGCAAAGGCAGTCATTGCCTATGAGCCGGTCTGGGCCATTGGCACTGGGCTGACGGCTTCGCCGCAACAGGCGCAGGATGTGCATGCAGCCATTCGCGCGCAGTTGGCGGCAGAAAATTCTGAAGTGGCACGAGGTGTGCGACTTCTATACGGCGGCAGCGTGAAGGCGGCCAATGCGGCCGAACTGTTCGGCATGCCGGATATCGATGGGGGGCTCATTGGTGGAGCGTCCCTGAATGCAGATGAGTTCGGTGCGATCTGTCGCGCCGCGGGAAACTGAAAAAATGCTGGAAACAGTCGTAGTCGTTTTTCATCTGCTGGGCGCGCTGGGTGTAGTCGCTCTCGTATTGCTGCAGCAGGGTAAAGGTGCGGATGCTGGTGCGTCGTTCGGTGCAGGTGCTTCAAATACTGTATTCGGAAGCCAAGGTTCCTCTACCTTTCTTAGTAAGTTTACTGCTATACTCGCCGCCGGTTTCTTCATAACCAGCTTAGGGTTAGGTTACTTTGCTAAAGAGAAGGCTCAAGAGCTGACTCAAGTAGGTCTGCCAAACCCAGCGGTGTTGGAAGCGCCAAAGCAACAACCGGCTTCTGATGATGTCCCGGTGCTTCAAGAGCAAAAGTCGGCTAATTCGGCGACTGACGTACCTCCAGCTCAAGAGCAGAAGTAAGAAGGTTTCAAACGCTGTATTGCCGAGGTGGTGGAATTGGTAGACACGCAACCTTGAGGTGGTTGTGCCCATAGGGTGTAGGGGTTCGAGTCCCCTTCTCGGTACCAATTATCAGGAGAGCCCGCTATTGCGGGCTTTCTTGTAGGTGGAAGGGTTACATTGACCCTATAAGGGATCGGTCGTATACTTCCGCCCCAGCTTTGTCGCGGGATGGAGCAGCCTGGTAGCTCGTCGGGCTCATAACCCGAAGGTCGTCGGTTCAAATCCGGCTCCCGCAACCAGTTTCAGGGCCCCTTCCAAGGGGCTTTTTGTTAGCTGGACACTTTATAACGCCGCTGTTCAACGGCGTTTCAAGGATGGGCGTTTCGCCCATTTTTTATTTTGCAAAGCATGCACTACATGCACGAGGGGGTTCAGGTGTCGAGCAAGCTAGAAGAGTTGCAGGCCTTGTTGGCCCCGGTGGTCGTGGCCCTAGGCTATGAATGCTGGGGTATTGAGTTTTCGGCTCAAGGTCGCCACTCAATGTTGCGCGTTTATATTGATAAAGAAGGCGGAGTGCTGGTGGACGATTGCGCCATTGTCAGCCGTCAGATCAGTGGGGTGCTGGATGTTGAAGATCCAATCACCTCCGAATACACCCTTGAAGTTTCCTCGCCTGGCATGGAGCGCCCGCTGTTCACTCTTGAGCAGTTTGCTTCGTTTGCCGGTGAACAAGTGAAGATCAGGCTGCGCTCGCCTTTCGAAGGTCGACGCAACTTCCAAGGCCTTCTACGCGGTGTAGAAGAGCAGGACGTCGTGGTGCAAGTAGACGAGCACGAGTTCCTGTTGCCGATCGACATGATCGACAAGGCCAACATTATTCCCAGTTTTGACTGATACGTGCCAGATACTGCGGATCCCGCGGATCCAATGGCTTGCGAAAGGCGAGGCGTACGATGAGCAAAGAAGTACTGCTGGTTGTTGAGTCGGTATCCAATGAAAAGGGCGTACCGGCTAACGTTATTTTTGAAGCGCTGGAGCTGGCCCTGGCCACTGCTACCAAGAAGCGGTTTGAAGACGAAGTTGATTTGCGTGTGGAAATCAATCGCCACACCGGTTCCTACGAGACTTTCCGTCGCTGGACGGTTGTCGAGGAAGCCGACCTGGACGACCCGGCTATCGAAACCTGGCCGAGCAAGGTTGCGGAAACGCATCCGGGCGCCAAGGTCGGTGATGTCGTCGAAGAAAAAATCGAGTCCATTGAATTCGGTCGCATCGCTGCACAGACTGCCAAGCAGGTCATTGTGCAGAAAGTTCGCGAAGCCGAGCGCGCGCAAGTCGTCGACGCTTACCGCGAGCGCCTGGGAGAAATCATCTCCGGCACCGTGAAAAAAGTCACCCGCGACAATGTGATCGTCGACCTGGGCAACAACGCCGAAGCGTTGCTGGCTCGCGAAGACATCATTTCTCGCGAAACTTTCCGGGTTGGTGTGCGTTTGCGTGCGCTGCTCAAGGAAATCCGCACCGAGAACCGGGGCCCGCAGTTGATCCTGTCGCGTACCGCGCCGGAAATGCTGATCGAGTTGTTCCGCATCGAAGTGCCGGAAATTGCTGAAGGCCTGATCGAAGTCATGGCCGCTTCCCGTGATCCGGGTTCGCGCGCCAAGATCGCGGTCCGCTCCAAGGACAAGCGTATCGACCCGCAAGGTGCCTGCATCGGCATGCGTGGTTCGCGTGTCCAGGCCGTATCCGGCGAGTTGGGCGGCGAGCGTGTGGACATCGTCCTGTGGGACGACAACCCGGCTCAGTTCGTGATCAATGCCATGTCGCCTGCTGAAGTGGCGGCAATTATCGTCGACGAAGATGCCCATGCCATGGACATCGCCGTTGGCGCAGACAATCTGGCTCAGGCCATCGGTCGCGGTGGTCAGAACGTGCGTCTGGCGAGCCAATTGACTGGCTGGACCCTGAACGTGATGACCGAATCGGACATCCAGGCTAAGCAGCAAGCTGAAACCGGCGACATCCTGCGCAACTTCATCGAAGAGCTTGAAGTCGATGAAGAACTGGCGCAGGTGCTGGTGGATGAAGGCTTTACCAGCCTGGAAGAGATTGCCTACGTACCGGTGGAGGAAATGCTCAACATCGACGGCTTTGACGAGGAAATCGTCAACGAGCTTCGCGCTCGGGCCAAGGATCGCTTGTTGACCAAAGCCATCGCTACTGAGGAAAAGCTGGCAGACGCCCATCCGGCCGAAGACCTGCTCTCGCTTGAGGGCATGGACAAGGATTTGGCGATGGAACTGGCGGTGCGCGGCGTAATTACCCGCGAAGACCTGGCCGAGCAGTCTATTGACGACCTGCTCGACATCGACGGCATTGACGATGATCGTGCCGGCAAGTTGATCATGGCCGCCCGAGCCCACTGGTTCGAGTAATTAGGCGCGGCCTGAGGAGAGAAGTGCATGACGCAAGTCACGGTGAAACAACTGGCCGATGAGGTCAAAACACCGGTAGAGCGCCTGTTGCAGCAGATGCGTGAGGCAGGTCTGCCGCACACCGCCGCCGAGGAACATGTGACCGACAGTGAGAAGCAGTCCCTGCTGACTCACTTGAAGAGCAGTCACAAGGCGAAAGTGGAAGAACCGCGCAAGATCACTCTGCAGCGTAAAACCACCAGCACCCTGCGTGTTGCCGGTAGCAAAAGCATCAGCGTTGAAGTACGCAAGAAGAAAGTCTTCGTACAACGTAGCCCGGAAGAAATCGAAGCCGAGCGCAAACGCGAACTGGAAGAACGTCGCGCAGTAGAAAATGCTGCTCGTCAGAAGGCTGAAGAAGAAGCCAAGCGTCGCGCTGAAGAAGAAGCGCGTCGCCAGCCTGCTGCTGCGCAACCCGCTCCGGCCGAAGCTGTCGAGGCTGTTGCCTCGGTTGCCGAACCTGTGCGCGAAGCCGCTCCAGTCGTAGCGCCGGCGCCGGCTCCGGCCGATACCCGCAAGCGCGACGAACAGCGTCGTCCCGACAAACCACGTGCCGACGACAACCGTCGTGGTAGTGGCGATGGCGAGCGTAAGAACGCGCCTCATCGTGCTTCGGTCAAGGAAAAGGCGCCGGCACCACGCGTTGCGCCTCGTACTACCGACGAAGAGAGCGATGGCTTCCGTCGCGGCGGTCGTGGCAAGGCCAAGCTGAAGAAACGCAACGCTCACGGTTTCCAGAGCCCAACCGGCCCTGTCGTGCGCGAAGTGAAGATCGGCGAGACCATCACTGTGGGCGACCTGGCCCAGCAGATGTCGGTCAAGGCTGCTGAAATCATCAAGTTCATGTTCAAGCTGGGGACCCCGGCCACCATCAACCAGGTTCTGGACCAGGAAACTGCCCAGCTGGTCGCTGAAGAGCTGGGCCACAAAGTGACCCTGGTCAGCGACACCGCCCTGGAAGATTCCTTGGCCGAGTCCCTGAAGTTCGAAGGTGAGGCGGTTTCCCGTGCTCCGGTCGTGACCGTCATGGGCCACGTCGACCACGGTAAAACGTCCCTGCTCGACTATATTCGTCGTGCCAAGGTTGCGGCTGGCGAAGCGGGTGGTATCACCCAGCACATCGGTGCCTATCACGTTGAAACCGACCGCGGCATGGTGACGTTCCTCGACACCCCGGGTCACGCCGCGTTTACCGCGATGCGTGCCCGTGGTGCCAAGGCGACCGACATCGTGATCCTGGTGGTTGCAGCGGACGACGGCGTGATGCCGCAAACCATCGAAGCCGTTCAGCATGCCAAGGCAGCTGGCGTGCCGCTGGTGGTGGCAGTGAACAAGATCGACAAGCCGGGCGCTGATCTCGATCGCATCCGCAGCGAACTGTCGGTTCACGGCGTGACCTCCGAAGAGTGGGGTGGTGACACTCCATTCGTTCCGGTCTCGGCGAAGATGGGTACCGGTGTTGACGAACTGCTCGAAGCCGTTCTGTTGCAGGCCGAGGTTCTCGAACTGACCGCTACGCCTTCGGCTCCTGGCCGTGGTGTGGTCGTTGAATCGCGCCTCGACAAGGGCCGCGGCCCGGTGGCTACCGTACTGGTTCAAGACGGTACCCTGCGTCAAGGCGACATGGTGCTGGTCGGCTCGAACTATGGCCGCGTGCGCGCCATGCTCGACGAGAACGGCAAGCCAATCAAGGAAGCCGGTCCGGCTATCCCGGTCGAGATCCTAGGCCTGGACGGTACTCCGGACGCTGGTGACGAAATGAGCGTTGTGGCTGACGAGAAGAAAGCCCGTGAAGTCGCGCTGTTCCGTCAAGGCAAGTTCCGCGAAGTCAAGCTGGCTCGCGCTCACGCCGGCAAGCTGGAAAACATCTTCGAGAACATGGGCCAGGAAGAGAAGAAGACGCTCAACATCGTCCTCAAATCTGACGTCCGTGGCTCGTTGGAAGCTTTGCAGGGCGCTCTGAACGGCCTGGGTAACGACGAAGTGCAAGTGCGCGTGGTCGGTGGCGGTGTCGGTGGTATCACCGAATCCGACGCCAACCTGGCACTGGCTTCCAACGCTGTACTGTTCGGCTTCAACGTGCGTGCCGATGCTGGCGCTCGCAAGATCGTCGAGCAGGAAGGCCTGGACATGCGTTACTACAACGTGATCTACGACATCATCGAAGACGTCAAGAAAGCGTTGACCGGTATGTTGGGCAGCGACGTTCGGGAGAACATCCTGGGCGTGGCCGAAGTTCGCGACGTGTTCCGTTCGCCGAAGTTCGGTGCCATCGCTGGTTGCATGGTGATCGAAGGTGTCGTTCACCGTAACCGTCCGATCCGCGTACTGCGTGAAGACATCGTGATCTTCGAAGGCGAGCTGGAATCCCTGCGTCGCTTCAAGGATGACGCTTCCGAAGTGCGTGCCGGCATGGAATGCGGTATTGGCGTCAAGAGCTACAACGACGTCAAGGTCGGCGACAAGATCGAAGTCTTCGAGAAGGTCCAGGTTGCTCGCAGCCTCTGACTCGCGTACTTCAAGAGCCGCGTCGGGCAGCCGCATGAACATGCGCTGCCTGGCTGGCGGACTCTAAACGCAACGCCCGGTCTGGCTTTTGCCAGGCCGGGCGTTTGCCGCTTTCAGACCTCGCGGGTTTGACCGTGGGGCAGTTACAGGTAACAAGACATGGCAAAAGAATACAGCCGTACCCAACGAATCGGCGATCAGATGCAGCGCGAGCTGGCCCAGCTGATCCGTCGCGAAGTCAAGGACCCGCGCGTCGGCCTGGTCACCATTACCGCAGTGGAAGTCAGCCGTGACGTCGGTCACGCGAAGATTTTCATCACCGTGATGGGTCAGGACAGCGCCGAAGAAATCGCCCAGAGCATCAAGGTGCTCAATTCGGCTGCCGGTTTCCTGCGTATGCAGTTGGCCCGGGAAATGAAGCTGCGCAGCGTTCCGCAGTTGCACTTCCACTACGACGAGAGCGTCGTGCGTGGCGCGCATCTGTCGGCGCTGATCGAGCGTGCCGTGGCCGAAGACAGCCAGCACCCGGCGACCGCTGAACCCGAAGACACCAAGGAGTAATCGGTGGCTCAGGTCAAACGTATCCGTCGTAACGTCAGCGGCATCATCCTGCTCGACAAGCCGCTGGGATTCACTTCCAACGCAGCCTTGCAGAAAGTGCGCTGGTTGCTCAACGCCGAGAAGGCCGGTCACACCGGCAGCCTCGATCCGCTGGCTACTGGCGTGCTGCCGCTGTGCTTTGGCGAGGCAACCAAGTTCTCCCAGTACCTGCTCGATTCCGACAAGGGTTATGAAACCCTGGCGCAGTTGGGCAAGACCACCACCACGGCGGACGCCGAAGGTGAGGTTTTGCTGGAGCGCCCGGTGACCGTTGGTCAGGCGGATGTCGAGGCGGTGCTGCCGAAATTTCGCGGACAAATCAGTCAGATACCGCCGATGTACTCCGCCCTCAAGCGTGATGGCCAGCCGTTGTACAAACTGGCCCGTGCAGGCGAAGTAGTGGAGCGTGAACCGCGTTCTGTTACTATTGCGCGCTTGGAATTGCTGGCCTTTGACGGTAATACTGCGCGGCTGGCAGTGGATTGCAGCAAAGGCACCTATATCCGAACCCTGGTGGAGGATATTGGCGAGCAGCTCGGTTGTGGCGCGTACGTGGCAGAATTGCGACGGACCCAGGCCGGGCCTTTCACGTTGGCCCAGACGGTCACGCTGGAAGAGCTCGAAGCGGTGCATGCCGAAGGCGGCAACGAAGCGGTCGACCGCTTCCTGATGCCATCGGACAGCGGCCTGCTGGATTGGCCGCTCTTGCAGTTCTCGGAACACAGTGCGTTCTACTGGCTCAACGGCCAGCCGGTACGTGCCCCGGATGCGCCGAAGTTCGGCATGGTCCGGGTACAGGATCACAACGGTCGCTTCATTGGTATCGGTGAAGTGAGCGAAGACGGGCGCATTGCGCCGCGTCGACTGATTCGGTCGGAATGACCGGAACCAGCCTGTGTAACAGCAGGTTGGCGAGTGTGGCTGTTAACAGGCACGGTCACTACTCATTTATAGATACAGGGATTTGTCCCTGGCCTGTTGAAGCTGTTCCTCGGAACAGCTTCCTGACTAAAAGGATTGCCTCATGGCTCTCGACGTTCAAGAAAAAGCTCAAATCGTAGCTGACTACCAGCAAGCTGTTGGTGACACTGGTTCGCCAGAAGTGCAAGTTGCACTGCTGACCGCCAACATCAACAAACTGCAAGGTCACTTCAAGGCCAACGGTAAAGATCACCACTCCCGTCGTGGTCTGATCCGCATGGTAAACCAGCGTCGCAAGCTGCTGGACTACCTGAAAGGCAAGGACGTGAGCCGTTACAGCGCTCTGATCGCTCGCCTGGGTCTGCGTCGCTAATAGCGATTGCGCTAGAGGTTGGTGGTCTGTCGTGCGTCAGTGGGTTTCCGCTGGTGCATGGCAGGCTCCCAGCCTCAAGTTTTATCTGGATACACGTTTTACCCTGGACAAACGTCGGGCCGACTCCCGCCATTGCCCAAGAATTTCGCAAGAAGACAAGTTCCCCAAGAGCCACAAAGAAGGTAGGACACCGTGAACCCGGTAATCAAAAAATTCCAGTTCGGTCAGTCGACCGTTACCCTCGAGACTGGCCGTATCGCCCGTCAGGCCTCCGGCGCAGTGCTGGTCACCGTTGACGACGACGTCAGCGTATTGGTGACCGTTGTCGGTGCCAAGCAAGCCGATCCGGGCAAGGGCTTTTTCCCTCTGTCCGTCCACTACCAGGAAAAGACTTACGCTGCCGGTAAGATCCCTGGCGGTTTCTTCAAGCGCGAAGGCCGTCCTTCCGAGAAAGAAACCCTGACTTCCCGACTGATCGACCGTCCGATCCGTCCGCTGTTCCCAGAAGGCTTCATGAACGAAGTGCAGGTTGTCTGCACCGTCGTGTCCACCAGCAAGAAAACCGATCCGGACATCGCTGCGATGATCGGTACCTCGGCTGCCCTGGCGATCTCCGGCATTCCTTTCGATGGTCCGATCGGCGCTGCCCGCGTTGCGTTCCACGAGAGCACCGGCTACCTGCTGAACCCGACCTACGAGCAGTTGAAGGCTTCCAGCCTGGACATGGTCGTGGCCGGTACTTCCGAAGCCGTGCTGATGGTTGAATCCGAAGCCAAAGAGCTGACCGAAGACCAGATGCTGGGCGCCGTGCTGTTTGCCCACGACGAGTTCCAGGTGGTGATCAACGCCGTCAAGGAACTCGCCGCCGAAGCCGCCAAGCCAACCTGGACCTGGGCTCCACAGCCAGAAGCCACTGAGCTGCTGGGCGCGATCCGTGCCGAGTTCGGCGACGCGATCTCCCAGGCCTACACCATCACCATCAAGGCCGACCGTTATGCGCGCCTGGGTGAGCTGAAAGACCAGGTCGTTGCCAAGTTCTCCGGCGAAGAAGGTCAGCCATCGGCCAGCGACGTCAAGGCTGCTTTCGGTGAAATCGAATACCGCACCGTTCGCGAAAATATCGTCAACGGCAAGCCACGTATCGACGGTCGCGACACCCGCACCGTACGTCCGCTGAACATCGAAGTCGGCGTCCTGCCGAAGACTCACGGTTCGGCACTGTTCACCCGTGGCGAAACCCAGGCCCTGGTCGTTGCAACATTGGGCACCGCCCGTGACGCGCAACTGCTCGACACCCTGGAAGGCGAAAAGAAAGACCCGTTCATGCTGCACTACAACTTCCCGCCGTTCTCGGTGGGCGAGTGTGGTCGCATGGGTGGCGCCGGTCGCCGCGAAATCGGCCACGGCCGTCTGGCCCGTCGTTCGGTCCAGGCCATGCTGCCAGCCGCTGACGTATTCCCGTACACCATCCGTGTGGTCTCGGAAATTACCGAATCCAACGGTTCGAGCTCGATGGCTTCGGTCTGCGGCGCTTCCCTGGCCCTGATGGACGCTGGCGTACCGATGAAGGCGCCGGTTGCCGGTATCGCGATGGGTCTGGTCAAGGAAGGCGAAAAGTTCGCTGTCCTGACCGACATCCTGGGTGACGAAGACCACCTGGGCGACATGGACTTCAAAGTGGCCGGTACCGCCAAGGGCGTTACCGCACTGCAGATGGACATCAAGATCAAGGGCATCACCGAAGAGATCATGGAAATCGCCCTGGGCCAAGCCCTGGAAGCGCGCCTGAACATCCTCGGCCAGATGAACCAGATCATCGGTCAGTCCCGTACCGAACTGTCGGAAAACGCTCCGACCATGATCGCGATGAAAATCGACACCGACAAGATCCGTGATGTCATCGGTAAAGGCGGCGCGACCATCCGTGCGATCTGCGAAGAAACCAAGGCTTCGATCGACATCGAAGACGACGGTTCGATCAAGATCTTCGGCGAAACCAAGGAAGCGGCAGAAGCAGCACGCCAGCGCGTCTTGGGCATCACCGCGGAAGCCGAGATCGGCAAGATCTACGTCGGCAAGGTCGAGCGCATCGTCGACTTCGGCGCGTTCGTCAACATCCTGCCGGGCAAGGACGGCCTGGTCCACATCTCCATGCTGAGCGATGCTCGCGTCGAGAAAGTGACCGACATCCTGAAAGAAGGCCAGGAAGTGGAAGTGCTGGTACTGGACGTGGACAACCGCGGCCGTATCAAGCTGTCCATCAAGGACGTCGCGGCAGCCAAGGCATCGGGCGTTTAATCAGCCCCTCGCTTAGCCACTGAACAAGCAAACGCCCCGACTGGTTCGGGGCGTTTTGCTGTGTGGCGAAAATCACTGCCAGGCAGGTTGCCTGGCTACAGGGGACGGTGCTAGTTTTAGCCACCGCCCGTGTAGCTCAGTCGGTAGAGCAGCGCACTCGTAACGCGAAGGTCGCAGGTTCGATTCCTGTCTCGGGCACCATCCCCCCTCGTTATTTCACCTTCCTGCTCAGTTCCTCGACCGTGCGTTTAAGCTGGCTCATCTCGCTGTCCTGATCACTGAGTTCCCGTTTCAGGGACGAAATCTCGCTATTGCTCGAACTCGAACTGGAGCCGCTATTGCGCTTGAGTTCTTCCACCTGCTTGCCAAGATCCTTCAGATCGCTTTCCTGTTCCTTGATGGTGCGCTTGAGCTCGTCGATCTCCCGGCTGCTGGAGGTGGAGCTGGATCCACTGTTGTGCTTGAGTTCTTCGATTTGTCGAGCCTGTTCGCTGAGCGTGCGCTTCTGGTTTTCCAGTTCGGCGGCGTTGTCCTTCACGGTTTTTGGCAGGTCTTCCAGCGCGCTGGCGTTGATGTGGGTCTTGACCAGTACGTACTTGTCAGATTGGTCATAACGAAGGGCAGGGATGACGTCGACGTAGGACAACCCATCGGAGGAGACTTCAACAGCAGCTTGGGCAGCACCGGCCAAAGTCAGGCTGCCGAGCAGCAAGGTCGCGGTAGCAAGTTGAGTCGACGAACGTTTCGAAAAGCTGCGCATCACTGGGTTCCTTGTGAAGTACCGATATGGCACATAGCTATGACTGATTGTTTCGACAGATGTTCCAAGGCCTACCGAGCTTCTTCTGCATGGCTTTTTTTGTGGGACAGATGTAAAGAGCCGTGTAAATCGTCGGCGAAACGTCCTATATTCGTTACCTGCATGAGCATCGCCCAGCAGTTTTCAGATGATCCACGAATGGTTCTGAAGGCCAGGTAAACCGGGCTTCCAACGGCTTCCTGCGTCAGAGAGATCCTTGATGATCCAGATCCATCTTCCATTCCCAGATCAGCGAGAACGCCATGACCGTTAAAGAATTGAGTCAAGAAGCCAGGCACGAAGAAGCCCTGGAAAAGTACTTGAAAGAAACGCCGCAACTGCGGGATGAGATCAAGGACCTGTCCGCCGACGATCAGAAAGACCAGATCAAATGGGCGTTCGAAGACGAGGCTGAAGCCCAGGGGCTGCAGCCTTGGGAGTTGACGCTCAAGTACACCAGCACTCCTGAGGAATTCGAGGCGCAGCGCCTTGCCTTGCACAAGGAGGCGGCCGAGGTGTTGGGTGTGGAATGGGATGAATATTGCGAGATGAACAATCTTGTAGTTTAAAAGCAGCTACAAGCTACAAGCTACAAGCTACAAGCTGCAAGACAAGCACGGAGCGGCTTGAAGCTTGCAGCTTGAGGCTTGAAGTTGCTCAGAGACTGAGCCGCATCGACAAGTCGATGGCCTTCACATCCTTGGTCATCGCCCCGATGGAAATATAGTCCACGCCAGTCTCGGCGATCGGGCGCAACGTGCTTTCGTTGATGCCGCCGCTGGCCTCCAGTTTCGCCTTGCCGCCGTTCAGGCGCACCGCTTCGCGCATGTCGTCCAGGCTCAGTTCGTCGAGCATGATGATGTCGGCGCCGGCCGCCAGTGCTTCTTTCAATTCCGCCAGGCTTTCCACTTCGACTTCCACCGGTTTGCCCGGTGCGATCTGATGGGCGGCGCTGATGGCCTGGGCAATCCCACCGCAAGCGGCAATGTGGTTTTCCTTGATCAGGAACGCGTCGTACAAGCCGATGCGGTGGTTATGACAGCCGCCGCAGGTGACCGCGTATTTTTGTGCCAGGCGCAGCCCCGGAAGGGTCTTGCGGGTGTCCAGCAGCTTGACCTGGGTGTCAGCGACGAAGTCCGCCAGGTAGCGAGCCCGGGTGGCGACGCCGGAAAGCAACTGCAGGAAATTCAGCGCGCTGCGCTCACCCGTCAGCAGTGAGCGGGCCGGGCCTTCGAGGTGGAACAGCGCCTGGTCAGGGGCCGCCCGGTCACCGTCACGTACTTGCCAATGCACCGCAACACGCGGGTCCAATTGCCGGAAAACCGCGTCCACCCAGGCCGTCCCACTGATGACGGCGGCTTCACGGGTGATGATGGTGGCCTTCGCCAGGCGCTCGGCGGGAATCAGTTGCGCAGTGATGTCGCCGCTGCCGATGTCTTCCAGCAGCGCGCGGCGCACGTTGGCTTCGATTTCGGCGGTCAGGTCGGCGAGACGTAGATTCGGCATAACGGGCTCCACAAACAAAGTGGCCGGATTATATCCGCTTGGGGCTTGTTGGCTTGCATTTGGTCGCCTGCTCGCAACATTTACCCGAAATGCCGGTCATTTATTGCGATCTCTTTGAGCCGGTTCACAGAGTCCTCTGGTGTGACGGGCTCTTTTTACCTGATAATCCGCCTTTCGATTGACGTCATGACTTTGACGTCGCGAACCGAAGAATGCCGTTTCAGGAGGCCAGGATGCACAACGACGGGAATGTAGTGCCTTTGCACAAGGTGCCTACCGACCAGGCGAATCGTTCGCCGCTCGCCCGCCTGCCTGTGATTCTGCTTCAGGTTCGCGACAAGGCGGCGCAGCAGTTGCGCGTTGGATTGCAAGGCCTGTTCGATAACGCCGATGACACGCTGTTCGAAATGGCCGATCGGGCGCGCAATGATGTCGAGCAGAACCTCTATTTCGAAGCCATGCGTGACCTGCGCCTCAAACGCAAAAGCATCGAACGGGAATTCCTCGAACAGTTTTTCGAGGCGTTTGTCAGCCTGGCCCAGTATGACCTTACCCAGGCGACCCTGGCGCCGGTGCTGGGTGCCATGGCGCCCCAGCCGAACCATGACGAGCTGGAGCGCCGCCTGGCGGTGGAAACCATGGTGGCCCGGGTGCTCAGCCGCGATGGCGTGTCGCTCGATCAACTCACGGCGCGGCTCAGTGTATTGCTGGACCGGCCGTTGGCGAACCAGCAGAACCCGTTGAGCCCGGCATTGCTGTGCGAGCATTTTCTCCAGGCCGGACGCAATCTCGGCGTGGGCATCAAGGTCAAGCTGATCCTGCTCAAGCTCTTCGAGCGTTATGTACTCAGCGAATGCGACCAGTTCTACGCCGAAGCCAATCAGTTGCTGGCCGCCACGGGTATCCTGTCGGACCTGAAGGCTGCTCCATCACGCCGGGCTTCGGATCGCGCCGAAGAAGCCCCTCGGCCCAGGGGCGACGGCGCCGTCCGGCCACGGGCGGAGGATGTCGATGACAGCGTGCACGAAGTGTTTGCCGCATTGCAGAAGCTGTTGGTCCAGGTGCGAGGCAGCGTCGCGCCGACCCTGGAACCGAGCGCGCCGGCCCAGCCGATCTCGACACGCGACCTGCTTCGCTTGCTGTCTCATTTGCAGCAATACGTGCCGGCGCCAGCGGTCCAGGACGATTTCGACCTGCGTAGCCAGCTCGAGCAGTTGTTGACCCGCGTCAGCGTCAAGAGCGGCAGGTCCCGTGTCGTCGATGGTGCCGATGAAGATGTGATCAACCTCATCGCGATGATGTTCGAATTCATTCTCGACGACCATAACCTGCCGGACGTCCTCAAGGCCTTGATCGGACGGCTGCAGATTCCCATGCTCAAGGTCGCCGTGCAGGACAAAAGCTTTTTCAGTCGCGGCAATCACCCGGCCCGCCGGCTGCTCAATGAAATCGCCGCCGCGGCGATGGGCTGGGGCGACTGTGACGATCACCAGCGCGACAGCCTCTACCAGCGCATCGAGCAGGTGGTGCAACGCTTGCTGAACGACTATGTCGACGATCCGGCAATATTTTCCGAAGTGCTGGCCGATTTCCTGGCATTTACCAGCGATGAGCGCCGTCGCAGCGAGTTGCTTGAACAACGCATCAGGGACGCCGAAGAAGGACGGGCCAAGGCTGAACTGGCTCGCCAGCGGGTCGAAGGGGCGCTGAACCAGATCATGCTGGGCAAGCTCCTGCCCCAGGCCGTGGTGGATTTCGTGCAACAGGCCTGGAGCCAGGTGTTGTTGCTGACGGGGTTCAAGCATGGCGAGCAGTCTGCCGAATGGCAGGCCGACGTATTGACCCTCGAACAACTGGTCTGGAGCGTCCAGCACCACGAAGAGCCTGATGCGGGCCTGCGCTTGTTGGCAATGGTGCCGGAATTGCTCAAGGCCTTGCGCGAAGGGCTGAGTCGTTCGGCGTTCGATCCGTTCGCCACCAGCGAGTTTTTCAGCGAGCTGGAAGTGCTCCATGTCCAGGCCCTACAAAGGTTGGGCCAGGTGACGGAGCAGGACGAACCCACCGATTTGCCGGTCATGGTCGAAGTGGCGGAGCCCATCGTCCTGCGCACGGCGCCGAAGACGCCGACGGAAGAGCCGACCGTGCGCCTGCCAGCCGATGACGTGGGCCTGCTGCAAGTCGATCAATTGCGCCTGGGAAGTTGGGTGGAGTTCCAGGAAGACGAAGACAACAGCCTTCGCTGCAAGCTGGCGGCAATCATCCAGGCCACCGGCAAATACGTCTTCGTCAATCGCACCGGCCTCAAGGTCCTGGAGCACAGCCGCACCAGCCTGGCCCTGGAGTTCCGCCGGGGAGCGGCGCGGTTGCTGGACGATACCTTACTGTTCGACCGGGCGCTCGAGTCCGTGCTGGGTAACCTGCGCCAACTCAATCGCGGCAAGTGATCGCGCAGCCCGGTCCGATCGCGGCATACTGACGGGATTCTCCGTCGTCATCGAAGGAACCTGTATGCAGCTGGACTCCGCGAGCGGTTGGTGCGATGGCGCGCGTCATTGCCCTTCGCCCAATTTCAATGCGCGCCCCGAGGGCGAAATTTCCCTGCTGGTCATCCACAACATCAGCTTGCCGCCGGCACAGTTCGCTACCGGCAAAGTGCAGGAATTTTTCCAGAATCGCCTGGATGTCACGGAACATCCCTACTTTGCCGGTATTGCCGACCTGCGCGTCTCTGCGCATTTCCTGATCGAACGTGACGGCGCCGTGACCCAATTTGTCTCTTGTGTGGATCGTGCGTGGCACGCGGGCGTTTCGTGCTTCGAGGGGCGGGAGACCTGTAATGACTTTTCCGTGGGCATCGAGCTGGAAGGTACCGATGATATTCCTTTCACCGATGCACAATATTTCTCCCTCGTGGAACTGACCCGGCAGTTGCAGGCAGCGTTTCCGGCGATCACGGTGCAGCGTATTTGCGGGCACAGCGACATCGCCCCGGGGCGCAAGACCGATCCGGGACCGGCATTCGACTGGGCGCGCTACCGCACGGCCCTGACAGGAGGGGAAGGACAATGAGTTTTCTGGTGTTGCTGCTGGCGGTCTGGATCGAGAAGTTCTCGGCCTTGCGCCAGCGGGTCCAGCGTGACGGCGGCTGGCTGGGCGAGCTGAACAGGCTCGAGGCGAGCCCGCGCTGGGGCAATCGGCCTTGGCTGGTGTTGGTGGCGATGGTCCTGCTGCCGGTGGCGGCGCTGGCGTTGCTGCTTTGGGTGCTGGATCCGGTGGCCTATGGGTTGCTGGCGCTGCCGGTGCACCTGTTGGTGGTGATCTATAGCCTGGGCCGCGGTGATCTATTGGCTGCTCTCGGGCCGTTCCGCGATGCGTGGCGGCGTGAGGACCTGCAAGCGGCGGCTCACGTGGCCAAGCGCGACTTGAATATCGACGCCGACGGCAGCGAGCAATTGCTGGAGCGGGTACAGAGACACTTGCTGTGGCAGGCCTACCAGAGCTTTTTCGCGGTGATCTTCTGGTACTTCCTGCTGGGCCCTGTGGCTGCCCTGAGTTATCGGTTGCTGGCGCTGGCCGCTGAACACAGCCAGAACCCTGGCGTGGCGGAGCGTGCAGCGCAGCTGCGTCATGCCTTCGACTGGGTGCCAGTGCGGTTGCTGGCAGCGAGCTTTGCCTTGGTGGGCAACTTCGTGGCGGTCAGCCGAGTCATGCTGCATGAGCTGCTGAACTGGAACATCAGCGCCGCCGACCTCATCGACAAAGTTGGCCTGGTGGCCGGCGAGATTCCCACGCCCGTCGCCGGGCCGGATGGTATCAACAGCCTGGATCGGCTCTGGGAATTGCTGCTGCGCGCGGCGGTGCTCTGGTATGCCGGGTTTGCGTTGTGGACGGTGTTGGCCTGATCAAACCAGTCAAGCGGTGGCGAGGCGCTGATGTGGCGAGGGAGCTTGCTCCCGCTCGGCTGCGCAGCAGTCGTCAACCAGGACAAAAGCGATCTCCCTGAAGGAAGCCCCAAGGCCTGCTTCGCAGGCCAGCGGGAGCAAGCTCCCTCGCCACAGGACCGTCTGCCCTCGTTAACCTTAAGTTACAAATCTCCCCGTCGTTTTAGGCTATACAGTGGCAGCGCCCGCATAGTGGCTTTCTGCTGCTTTCGCGTGCCAGTCCCATAAAAATAAAAAACTACCGGGAGGCTTCCTTGTGAAGAGTTTGCTCTGGCCCGCCGTCGCCCTGATGAACCGCCTGAGCTTCGGCATGAAGTTCAGCCTGATCAGTGTCCTATTCCTGCTGCCGATGCTGGTGACCAACTTCTTTCTGGTGCGCGATGCCTACCGGGAATTCCAGGGCACGCAAGTGGAGCTGCAAAGCCTTGACCTGCTGGGCAGTAGCCTGACGCTGCGCCGGGACCTGGAGACGTTGAACAATCTGGTGCAGATCAATGCCAGCCTCGGCCAGTCCGGCAAGGCCGGCGACGTGGAGGCGAAGATAACGGCGCTTGAGCAAAAGGTTCTCGCGCGGTTGCAAGGCATGACGGCCATGGCCATGGAGCCCGAGCAGGTCAGTGCCTTCGATGCCAAGCGCGACGAGATGATCGCGGCCTTCAAGGCCCAACAGGCCGAAAACTCCCTGCAAAGCAAAAGCGCCTTGATTGGCAGCCTGCTCAACAAGGCGCAGATATTCGGCCAGATCATCGCCAGCCAGGCGGGCCTGAGCCGTGATAACCAGGGCGACATCCGTCAGCTCAGCGACCTCGTCATTGCCGTGACACCCAACGTCACCCAGACCCTGGGCGACGGTCGCGCGCTGGGCGCTTCGTCGCTGGGGCTGGGCTTTCTCAATTCCGCGTCGAGTACTCGGTTCGACGAGTTGCTGGTGCAGATCGAGAAGCTCCAGGGCGAATATGATCTGAAACTGCAGGATGCCCTGGGCTCGAGCAAGGCGGCCGGGCAAGTACTTGCCGATCAGGCCGCAGGCAGTAAGAGCACCCTCAAGCAGGCCGCCGAGCTGATTGAAAACCAGGTCGTCATGGCAGATACCCTTGACGCGCCATGGCCTGCATTCTTCGAACAAGTCAGCGGGCTGATGGAGCAGACCTATCGGCTGAACGAGCAAACGCTGGCTTTTCTCGATGTGCAACTGCAGCACCGCCTGGAGCAGAACCGCAGCCACATGGTGCTGCAAGCCGTGGCGCTGGCTGCGGTGTTCCTGCTGATCTTTTACCTGTACGCCGGTTTCTACGCTTCGACGCGCACTACGCTCAAACATTTGGGCGCGATGATGGACAAGGTCGCGGCGGGTGACATGACGGTCAATTTCGTCGCCCGCAGCAAGGATGAGTTGGGCGAGTTGGGCGAGGTATTCAACGGCACGGTGGCGAAGATCCATGACTTGATCGAGCAAGTCGGCCGCACCGTCGCCGAGGTCGAGCGCCAGGCGGGGCAGGTGGAAACGGTATCGGCCCAGAGCAACCTGGCCGTCGCCGGCCAGCGAAGCCAGATCGAGCTGGTCGCCACGGCGATGAATCAGATGTCCGCCACGGCCCAGGAAGTCGCCCGCAGCGCCGCGGCGGCGGTCAGCAGCGCCCACAGCGTGAACGACGAAACCCTCAGCGGGCGGGGCTTGGTGGAGTCCCAGCAGGGCAGCATTGCGCGGCTGGCCAGTGAAATCGACCAGTCAGTGCAGGTGATCAATCAATTGGCGACTGACAGCCAGTCCATCAGCCGCGTCCTGGATGTGATCAAGAGCATCGCCGAGCAGACCAACCTGCTGGCCCTCAACGCCGCTATCGAAGCCGCCCGGGCCGGTGAGCAAGGGCGCGGGTTCGCCGTGGTGGCCGATGAGGTGCGGACCCTGGCCAAGCGGACGCAGCAGTCGACCGAAGAAATCGAAGCAATGATCAGCCGCCTGCACGGCGGCGTGGGTGCCGCCGTCAAGGCGATGGGCACCAGTCATGAAATGGCCAGCGGCACGGTGGGGCAATCGGAGAAAGTCCAGCAGGCGCTGGAAAACATTCTTGGCGCGGTCGGCATGATCGTCGACCAGAACCAGCAGATCGCCGCTGCGGTGGAACAGCAGACTGCCGTCGCCCATGACATCGACCAGAACATCGTCGAGATCAACCGCGCCGGCGAACGCACCGCCGAAGGCGCCCACCAGACCGAAGACGCCAGCCGCGAATTGTCCGCCCAGGTGGTGCAGCTCAAGCAACTGATCAATGCGTTTCGGGTGTGATTTCCGCTGATTCACCGCAGGTCCAATGTGGGAGCGAGCTTGCTCGCGATGGCGTCAGATCAGCCGACATCGATGTTGACTGATACACCGCCATCGCGAGCAAGCTCGCTCCCACAGGTTTTTACCAGTTGAACAATTGGCGGGCGTTGGCGGTACTGGCCTCGGCCAGTCGCTCAGGCGTCACCGCCATGATCGCCGCCAGCGCCTCACAAATCGCCGGCAAATGCGCCGGGCTGTTGCGCTCGCCAGGAAACATCGCCGGGGCCATGTCCGGTGAGTCGGTCTCCAGCACCACCGCATCCAGCGGCAGTTTCGGCAGTACCCGATGCATGCGCAGGGCCTGCGGCCATGTGGCCGCGCCGCCGAGGCCGAGCTTGAAGCCGAGCTTGATGTACTCGCGAGCCTCTTCGAAGCTGCCGGCAAAGGCGTGGATGATGCCGGCCCGCGCCGGGCAGATGCGTTTGAGTGTCGCGATCACGGCGGCGTGGCTGCGGCGCACATGGATCAGCGCTGGCAACTCGAACTCCACGGCCAGTTCCAGCTGCGCTTCGAACAGCGCTTGCTGGCGGTCGCGATCGAGGGACTCGACGTAATAGTCCAGGCCGATTTCACCCACAGCGCATAGCTGCCGATGCCCCGCCAGGCGGGTCAGCCATTCACGCAACTGCGCAAGATCATCGTCGTGATGCTGATCGAGATACACCGGATGCAAGCCCAGCGCGGCATGCAGGTGCGGGTCGCTTTGCACCAGATCCCAGACGCGTTGCCAGTTGTCCCGGTACACCCCGAGTACCACCATTTCCCGGACGCCCAGGGCGCGGCTTTCGGCCAGCAGCGCCGGCCGGTCCACGTCGAAATCGGGAAAGTCCAGGTGGGTGTGGGTGTCGATCAGTTCCATGTGGAATTCCGACGCTTCAGCCTTGGTGAATGCGCTGTTTGAACGTGCGCGCAATCGCCTGGACACCGGGTTGGTAATCATCGTTCTCGATGGCCGCCAGCGCCAGCTCCAAGGCTTTTTCGGCGATCAGTTGATGCTGCTGGGACATGGCGTTGACCGGCAGTGGCAGGAAATCCAATAGTTGTGTGTCACCAAATGTACCCAGGCGCAGCGGCCGTGCCTTGAGTGGAAAATCATGCAGGGCATCGAACACCCCTTGCAGCAGCACGTAGGAGGTGGTGATCAACGCATCGGGTAAATGGCCCAGGCGCGCGAGCATTTCGTCCATCATCTGGCGACCGCATTCACGGCTGAACGACTCGCCATGTTCGATCAGGACCTGGCCTTCGAAACCTTCCAGCGCTTCGCGGAAACCGGCGGTCCGCTCCTGGCTTATGCTCAGTTCGGGGCGGGCGCTGATCAGCGCGATCTGCCGTGGGTTCGTCTCCAGCAGGCTGCGGGTCAGTTGCAGGCTGGCCTGGCGGTCATCGCTGATCACCGAGCAGAAATGCGTGGGCTCCATCACCCGGTCGATGGCGATGATCGGAATACCCTTGGCCTGCAATTGACGGTAGCTGTCGTCCTCGGCGGGCAGGCAACTGGCGACGATCAGCGCATCGCAGCGCCGGGCGCGGAACAGTTGCAACAGTTGCCGCTCGCTGTCGGGCGCATCGTCGGAGCTGGCGATCAGCAGTTGGTAGCCTCGGGCGCGCGCCCCTTGTTCGAGCAATTTGGCGATACGCGCATAGCTGGGGTTTTCCAGGTCCGGCAAGATGAAACCCAAAGTGCGGGTATGCCGGCTGCGCAATCCGGCAGCCTGGGGGTTGGGCGTGAAGCCATGCTCTTCGACCACCGCCCGCACCCGTTCGACGGTCGCGTTGCTGATGCGTTGCTGTTCGGCCTTGCCGTTGATGACGTAGCTGGCGGTGGTCACGGACACACCGGCGAGCTGGGCGATATCACTGAGTTTCAACCCGGTTTTCCTTGTTTTTTCGAGTTTGCCCCGACAATGAAGGCTCATCCTACCCGATTCGGATCGATGGTCACCCTCCAGACGCTTTCGACAAGTTGCACTTCAAGGATGAGAGATTATCGAGTAACGTGCCAATCTTTCTAGATTAAACGTTTCAGCAGGCGTATTTTCAAGGCTCTCAGGTTTTTGGTCGGTGCTGCCGCGATACCGCCGGAAGCCGTTTTGCAACGCTAAGCTGATTCATTCAAAACAATACCTGGCGCCAACCGGACGCCAAAAAGGAGAAAGCATGCTCGAGCTCACTCTAGAGCAGATATCCATGGCCCAAGTGGCTGTGGATAAAGACGCCGCGCTGCAACTGCTCGCTGACAAACTGGTGGCCGATGGGCTGGTAGCCGAGGGCTACCTTGCCGGGTTGCAGGCCCGCGAGGCCCAGGGCTCGACCTTTCTTGGCCAAGGTATTGCCATCCCCCACGGTACACCGCAGACCCGCGACCTGGTGTATTCCACCGGCGTGCGCTTGCTGCAGTTTCCTGAAGGCGTGGACTGGGGCGATGGCCAGATCGTTTACCTGGCGATCGGCATCGCGGCCAAGTCCGACGAACACTTGCGCCTGCTGCAACTGCTGACCCGCGCCCTCGGCGAGACCGACCTGGGCCAGGCCCTGCGTCGCGCCGGTTCCGCCGAAGCGCTGCTGAAATTGCTGCAGGGCGCGCCGCAGGAGCTGGCGCTGGATGCGCAGATGATCGGCCTCGGTGTGTCGGCCGACGATTTCGAAGAATTGGTCTGGCGCGGCGCCCGTCTGTTGCGCCAGGCCGATTGCGTGAGCAACGGCTTTGCCGGCGTGTTGCAGCAGGTCGACGCGTTGCCCCTCGGCGACGGGCTCTGGTGGCTGCACAGCGAGCAGACCGTCAAGCGTCCGGGCCTGGCCTTCGTCACGCCGGACAAACCCATTCGTTACCTCGGCCAACCCTTGAGCGGATTGTTCTGCCTGGCCAGCCTCGGCGAGGCTCACCAAGCCTTGCTGGAAAGACTCTGCGCGTTGCTGATCGAAGGTCGCGGCCATGAATTGGGCCGCGCCACCAGCAGCCGCAAGGTCCTGGAAGTGCTGGGGGGCGAGTTGCCTGCCGATTGGCCCAGCGCGCGCATCGGCCTGGCGAATGCCCACGGGTTGCATGCCCGTCCGGCGAAGATCCTCGCCCAGTTGGCGAAAAGCTTCGAAGGCGAGATCCGCGTGCGTATCGTCGATGGCCAGGACAGCGCCGTGTCGGTGAAGAGCCTGAGCAAGCTGCTGAGCCTGGGCGCCCGTCGTGGTCAGGTCCTGGAGTTCATTGCCGAACCCGGCATTGCCGCCGACGCGTTGCCGGCGTTGCTCGCAGCCGTCGAAGAAGGTCTCGGCGAAGAAGTCGAACCGCTGCCGCCACCGAGCGCGCCACGGGAAACCACCATTGCCGAAGTTGCCACCGTGCTGCTCGCGCCGGAATCCGGCAGCCTGATCCAGGCCGTCGCCGCCGCGCCGGGTATCGCCATCGGTCCGGCGCATATCCAAGTGCTGCAAGACATCGAGTATCCACTGCGTGGCGAGTCCCCGGCGATCGAGCGCGAGCGCCTGCAAAAAGCCTTGAGCCAGGTGCGTCGGGACATCGAGGGCCTGATCGAGCGTGCCAAGGCCAAGGCCATCCGCGAGATTTTCATCACCCACCAGGAAATGCTCGACGACCCGGAACTGACCGACGAAGTCGACACCCGCCTGAAGCTGGGCGAGAGCGCACAAGCGGCGTGGATGGGCGTGATCGAGGCCGCCGCGAAAGAACAGGAAGCCTTGCAAGATGCCTTGCTCGCCGAGCGTGCCGCCGATCTGCGGGACGTCGGCCGCCGGGTGCTGGCGCAGTTGTGCGGCATCGAAACCCCGGCTGAACCCGAACAACCCTACATTCTGGTGATGGACGAAGTCGGCCCGTCCGACGTCGCCCGCCTCGATCCGGCGCGGGTGGCGGGGATTCTCACCGCACGCGGCGGCGCCACCGCCCACAGTGCCATCGTCGCCCGCGCCTTGGGCATCCCGGCCTTGGTGGGTGCAGGCGCTGCGGTGTTGCTGTTGGCGCCGGGCACGTCATTGCTGCTGGACGGCCAACGCGGTCGCCTGCATGTCGACCCGGACGCCGCCACGTTGCAGCGCGCCAAAGAGGAACGCGACACCCGCGAGCAGCGCCTCAAGGTCGCCGCCGAGCAACGGCACCAACCGGCGCTGACCCGTGACGGTCACGCCGTTGAAGTATTCGCCAACATCGGCGAAAGCGTCGGCGTCACCGGCGCGGTGGAGCAGGGCGCCGAAGGCATCGGCCTGTTGCGCACCGAGCTGATCTTCATGGCCCACACCGAGGCCCCGGACGAAGCGACCCAGGAAGCCGAATATCGCAAGGTGCTCGATGGCCTGGCCGGTCGGCCGCTGGTGGTGCGTACCCTTGACGTCGGCGGCGATAAGCCGCTGCCCTATTGGCCAATCGCCAAGGAAGAAAACCCGTTCCTCGGCGTGCGCGGCATCCGCCTGACCTTGCAGCGCCCGCATATCATGGAAGCGCAACTGCGGGCCTTGTTGCGCTCGGCGGACAACCGTCCGCTGCGGATCATGTTTCCCATGGTCGGCAGCGTCGACGAGTGGCGCCAGGCCCGGGACATGACCGAGCGACTGCGCCGGGAAATCCCCGTGGCGGACCTGCAGCTAGGGATCATGATCGAAGTACCGTCCGCCGCGTTGCTGGCGCCGGTGCTCGCCAAGGAAGTCGACTTCTTCAGCGTCGGCACCAACGACCTGACCCAATACACCCTGGCGATCGACCGGGGTCACCCGACCCTGTCGGCCCAGGCCGATGGCTTGCACCCAGCGGTGCTGCAACTGATCGACATCACCGTGCGCGCCGCCCATGCCCATGGCAAATGGGTCGGCGTGTGCGGCGAGCTGGCGGCCGATCCGCTGGCCGTGCCGGTGCTGGTGGGCCTGGGCGTGGACGAGTTGAGTGTCTCGGCCCGCAGCATTGCCGAGGTCAAGGCGCGGGTCCGCGAATTGAGCCTGGCGCACGTACGAACCCTGGCTCAAGAGGCCTTGGCCGTGGGCAGCGCCGATGATGTGCGCGCATTAGTGGAGGCGCTGTAATGGCGAAGATTCTTACCCTGACCCTCAACCCGGCGCTCGACCTCACGGTGGAATTGGCGCGCCTGGAACCGGGCCAGGTCAACCGCAGCGACGGCATGCACGCCCATGCCGCCGGCAAGGGCGTGAACGTGGCGCAGGTGTTGGCGGATCTCGGCCATACGCTGACCGTCAGCGGTTTTCTCGGCGAAGACAACGCCCAGGTGTTCGAGACATTGTTCGCCCAGCGTGGCTTTGTCGACGCGTTTATCCGCGTTCCCGGTGAAACCCGCAGCAACATCAAGCTGGCCGAACAGGACGGGCGCATCACTGACCTCAACGGCCCTGGCCCGATGGTCGATGAAGCCGCACAACAAGCGTTGCTGGCGCGCCTCGAACAAATCGCCCCTGGCCATGACGCCGTGGTCGTCGCCGGCAGCTTGCCCCGGGGCGTCAGTCCGCAATGGCTGCAGGCGCTGATCACACGGTTGAAAAAGCTTGGCCTGAACGTTGCCCTCGACACCAGCGGCGAAGCCTTGCGCGTTGCGCTGGCGTCGGGGCCATGGCTGATCAAGCCCAATACCGAGGAACTGGCCGATGCGCTGGGGTGCGATGTGGTCACGGAATTGGCCCAAGCCCAGGCGGCGCAGCGCCTGCATGCCCAAGGCGTCGAGCACGTGGTGATTTCCCACGGCGCCGACGGTGTGAATTGGTTCAGCGTCGGTTCGGCGCTGCATGCCTCGCCGCCCAAGGTGACTGTCGCCAGTACCGTGGGCGCGGGCGATTCGCTGCTGGCTGGCATGCTGCACGGATTGCTCGGAGCCCACGCGCCGGAGCAAACCCTGCGCACCGCGACGGCCATCGCTGCCATGGCGGTCACCCAGATCGGTTTTGGTATCCACGACACCGCGTTGCTGGCGTCGCTTGAACAGGGCGTGCGCGTGCGCCCCCTGACAGAACAATAAGAGGGTTCGCAAGAATGAAACTAGCCATTGTGACGGCCTGCCCGAACGGCATGGTCACCAGCGTGTTGTGCGCCCGCCTGCTGGACGCGGCAGCGCAGCGCCAGGGTTGGAGCACCAGTGTCGAAGTCCATGACGCGGCCCATCCTGAACGCCAATTGTCAGCCGCGACTCTGGAGTCGGCCGAGTGGGTGTTGCTGGTCACCAGCGGCCCGGTGGACCTGTCGCGGTTCGTCGGCAAGCGGGTGTTCCGCAGCACCCCGGCCCTGGCCCTGCAAGACGTTGACGCCGTGCTGCGTCGCGGTGCCGAAGAGGCCGAGGTACTGGGCGAGGCCGACGTGCTCGCCGAAGAACCTGCGCCATCGACCGAGCGTGCTCCGCGGCTGGTGGCCATTACCGCGTGCCCGACCGGCGTTGCCCACACCTTCATGGCCGCCGAAGCCTTGCAACAGGCCGCGGCACGCCTGGGTTATGACCTGAAGATCGAAACCCAGGGCTCGGTGGGAGCCCGCAATCCGCTCAGTCCCGAGGCGATTGCCGAGGCCGATGTGGTGTTGCTGGCGACCGACATTGAAGTCGCCACCGAGCGTTTCGCCGGCAAGAAGATCTACCGTTGCGGCACCGGCATCGCGTTGAAGCAGGCCGAAGCCACGCTGAAAAAAGCCTTGGCCGAAGGCCGGCAGGAAAGTGCCGCGAGCGGCGCCTCCGCAGGCCCGGCGAAGGCGGAAAAAAACGGCGTCTACAAACACTTGCTGACGGGCGTGTCGTTCATGCTGCCGATGGTGGTGGCGGGCGGCCTGATGATTGCCTTGTCGTTCGTGTTCGGCATCACCGCCTTCAAAGAGCCCGGCACCCTGGCGGCGGCGCTGATGCAGATCGGCGGCGACACCGCGTTCAAGTTGATGGTGCCGCTGCTGGCCGGCTACATCGCCTATTCCATCGCCGACCGGCCGGGCCTGGCCCCCGGCATGATCGGCGGACTGCTCGCCAGCACCCTGGGCGCCGGGTTCATTGGCGGGATCATCGCCGGCTTCCTCGCTGGCTACGCCGCCAAGGCGATCAACCGTTACGCGCGGCTGCCCCAGAGCCTGGAGGCGCTCAAGCCGATCCTGATCATTCCGTTGCTGGCGAGTCTGTTCACTGGCCTGGTGATGATCTACATCGTCGGCAAGCCGGTGGCGGGCATGCTCGAAGGGCTGACCCACTTCCTCGATAGCATGGGCACCACCAACGCGATCCTGCTGGGTGTGCTGTTGGGGGCAATGATGTGCGTCGACCTCGGCGGGCCGATCAACAAGGCAGCCTATGCGTTCTCGGTGGGGCTGCTGGCTTCCCAGAGTTACGCGCCAATGGCCGCGACGATGGCCGCCGGGATGGTACCGCCCATTGGCTTGGGCATCGCCACCTTCCTGGCCCGGCGCAAATTCGCCCAGACCGAACGCGAAGCCGGTAAAGCGGCGCTGGTGCTGGGGCTGTGCTTCATCTCCGAAGGCGCGATCCCGTTCGCGGCCAAGGACCCGTTGCGGGTAATCCCGGCCAGCATCGCCGGCGGCGCGCTGACCGGGGCGCTGTCGATGTACTTCGGCTGCAAGCTCATGGCACCGCACGGCGGGTTGTTCGTGATGCTGATCCCCAACGCCATCAACCATGCGCTGTTGTACTTGCTGGCGATCGTGGCGGGCGCGCTGTTGACGGGCGTGGCGTATGCGCTGCTCAAGCGGCCGGAAGTGGTGGAAATGGCGTTGGAGCCGGCGAAGGCCTGATTTAAGTCATACCCTACCTGTGGGAGCGGGCTTGCTCGCGAAGACGGTGTGTCAGACAACATTTTCGTTGACTGACACACCGTCTT